>NZ_DLJR01000003.1:0-61974 GCF_002484365.1 Empedobacter sp. UBA7611 | reverse complement strand
TTAGGGAAGATTACATTAGGAGTAAAACAATGGTTTATTTTGTATTTCTGCTCGAAAGAAATTGAGTGTGTTGGAGTGTTTAGTGAACACTAAGAACTAGTTATAGCATGGATTGTGGTTATATTTAATTATGAAATTATTTGAAATTTATTAACTTGTATAAATCACTTACTTTTTTAATAGAATCGTTATCTAAATAATATAGAAAAAATAGATTATTGTCTATCTCAATAAAACCAGTAACCATGTATGAATTTTCGTTTTTTGATTCAATTAATAAATCAGGTTTATAATCATTGTTAATATCTAACTCAACAATACCTTTTAAAGCATAAAGTTTGGTTTTATGATTTACTATTGAATCTATGAACTTTCCTTTTATATTATAATTAACAACCGTTTTATGTACAAAGAAGTCCTCTGGAAAGTACATTTCTTCATGTTTAGTATTTTTTAAATTATATACTTCAGGACTCCAAAAAAAAGAAGTTTTTTTCATCATTCTTTTATTAATTTCGATAATTTCTCCTAAATTATATATCCTTATTATTGATTTTACTTTATCATCAATTGTTTTAGGATTATATGTGTAATTTAAATTTACTTGCCTTACTTTATTTGATTTGGAATCGAAATTTACTGTAATATTCTTTAAGTTTTTATCGTCAACAATTGAAAACAAGTCAGAATTAAAAGATTTTAGCGATTTAAATTGTGCATTCTTTACAGGTGGAACTTTATAATAAAGTTCATTATAAGATTCAAATTCATAATTATTAAAAGTCTTACGAACTAAATATAATATATAAACTGCTGAAAGTACCAATAATAGAAAGGATAGAAATATAAATATCTTTTTCATTATTAATTTTTATTAAAATATCAATTGTAGTAGCTTTCATAGATACTTTAGTTGTATCCAATCCAGATTCATTATCATAAATATATGAATTAAAAAGAATTAAACATACAAAAAAAGCCCAACCGAAGTTGAGCTTTTAAAATATAGATGAAAGGGTAATAATTTACTCTCCTAAATATGCAACCGTTTTGGTATCACCATTTACAGTTACTTTAGTCAAGTTATATTTTGCTAAATTTTTCATTGATTTGTCCCATTTTTTACCGCTTAAAGCAGCTTTGGATTTTAATTCGTTCAAATCAATGTTTTCGTTAGCTTTTAAAATTCCAATAATCTGAGTTTCTTCTTCTGTCAATTCGTAAGCTGGTGCAGCTTTTTCTGGACGCATTTGAGGGAAGAATAAAACTTCTTGGATAGATGGATTATTTGTTAAGAACATAATCAAACGATCCATTCCGATTCCTAAACCTGATGTTGGAGGCATTCCGTACTCTAATGCACGTAAGAAATCTTGGTCGATAAACATTGCTTCGTCGTCACCTCTATCAGCTAAAGCCATTTGTGCTTCAAAACGCTCACGTTGATCGATTGGGTCATTTAACTCAGAATATGCGTTAGCAATTTCTTTTCCACAAACCATTAATTCGAAACGCTCAGTTAATTCTGGATTATCACGGTGCTTTTTAGTCAATGGAGACATTTCTTTTGGATAATCTGTAATGAAAGTTGGTTGAATGTAATTTCCTTCACATTTTTCACCAAAAATTTCATCGATTAATTTTCCTTTACCCATAGTCTCATCAACCTCGATCCCCATTCCTTTAGCAGCTTCAAATAATTCTGCTTCAGATTTTCCATCGATATCAAATCCTGTAAAATCAATAATTGATTGACGCATTGTTACACGTTTGTAAGGTGCTTTGAAATCAATTTTATGTTCTCCGAAAGTTGTTTCAGAAGTTCCATTAACAGCAATTGCACAATGTTCTAATAATCGCTCTGTGAAATCCATCATCCAGTTGTAATCTTTGTAAGCAACATAAATTTCCATTGCTGTAAATTCTGGATTATGCGTACGATCCATTCCTTCGTTACGGAAGTTTTTAGAAAATTCGTAAACACCATCAAAACCACCAACGATTAATCTTTTTAAGTATAATTCGTTCGCGATTCTTAAATATAATGGAATATCTAATGCGTTATGATGCGTAATAAATGGACGAGCTGCTGCACCTCCAGGAATCGATTGTAAAACAGGAGTTTCTACTTCCATGTATCCACAATCATTAAAGAAATTACGCATTGCTGTAAAAAGACGTGTACGTTTTAAGAAAATTTCTTTGACTTGAGGATTAACAACCAAATCTACATAACGCATACGGTAACGCAATTCTGGATCTGTAAAAGCATCAAATACATGACCTTCGTCGTCAGTTTTTACAATTGGTAATGGACGTAAAGTTTTTGATAACAACGTTAATTTTGTTACGTGAACAGAAATTTCACCCACTTTAGTTTTGAATTCATATCCTTCAATTCCAATAAAATCTCCGATATCCATCAATTTCTTGAAAATTGTATTGTACTCAATTCCTTCTTCAGACGAAGAAATATCATCTCTCGAGATATAAACCTGTACACGACCTTCGCTATCTTGTAACTCAGCGAAAGAAGCTTTTCCCATTACACGAACACTCATCAATCGTCCGGCAAGCTTGACAACCTTTCCTTCTTCGTACTTTTCCTTAATTTCTTTAGAATTAGAAGTTATCACGAATTCTTCGGCAGGGTAAGGCTCAACGCCTAAGTCTCTTAATTGTTGTAGTTTTTCTCTACGAATAATTTCTTGTTCAGACAATTGCATAGTGAATATAATTTATATAAAATGAATGCAAAATTATGAAAAATAATCTTGATTCACGAAGTTTTTATGATTTAATAATGTAAGAATTATCAGTATTGATGCGAGTTTTAGTCTACTAACTCAAAACGGCGCTCTAACGTGTAATCCGTATCTTGAAATTTCACCTTTTTGGTTTCGATACTATACGAAATCCAACCGTTATCTTTGATACGCGAAGTTGTTTTAACGTAATATTTTATGTCGTCTTTCAATCTTTTTTCAGATGGTTGTTCAGAACCTAATTTCGTAGCTAAATCTTTCAAATAGCTGTACCAAGAATTGGCCAACCAATCTTTATCGGCTTGCTGAAAACTTGACATAATATAATTGGTTTGCAAAACTCCAATCTCATTCAATTTCAATTCTGTTGTCGCTGGAGTNNAATTGACGAATGTCTTTGTCAAATAACTTAACAATATTTTCTTCTGTAGAATAGTGTTGAAGATTCTTTTTGATTAACGCAATCGCAGTAGGATTATCCAAATATTTATTCTCTAAATCTTCTGAAGATAAAACCAATTGTTTAATCGTTTTATCTAAATCTGTATAACCTAAAAATCGTCCGTCTTGATCTATTTTAAAGGAAATCGAAACATTATTAACTAACGAAAAAGGATTATTTAAAAATGATTTTGAATTGAATTGTATATTTCTGAAATTCCACTTTACAATGGTTTCATTTTGATAGACATTTTCAACCTGAATAATAACGTTATAAGTATATTGTTCTTGATGTGAAATCGTGTCATCTTCCAATTTCACCTCACTTGTTGTTACATTATATCGTTTCTCGTTTCCAATATTCCAATATGTTTTCGGGAAAATAATCGTTTCCTGTGGTGCATTAAAAATAGTATCATTTTTAACAACCGGTGAAATTGTATCTTGAATAGGATCTTGGGCGAATATTTTTATCGAAAAAAATAGAAAAAACAGATAATATGTAAAGTTAATTTTCATTTATAAGCAATCAAACTAATTCAAAAATAGAGCAAATTATCTAAAATGAAGTTTGAAATTCGTTAAAAAATAAAATTTAGTCATTTAAAAGTTTTATACTTAATTGATTAACTGTTTTCTTAGAACCTATGTTTAAGCTAAATAAATATTCAGATTTGATTAAAATTGAATTCAAATCGTATGTATTTTCATATTTTACTTTTAATTCAACTGTTTCTGAATATTTTTTGATTTCTTTTTTTACCTGTTCTTGCGACAAATTCAGTTTAGCGTCATTCAACATATAATACGCCATTTCTTCCCATAATTTCTCAAAATCATCTTTGCTCAAATTTTGATCAGAAGCAATTGTGTACGTACCTTTTTCTTTGTTGATGTCTTTTAGATAAGTGTTTGTTGTCGAAGAAATTGGGAATCCAAAAATATTTTCTTGTACCGATTTTCCTTCATACGTTTCACCTAAACGAAAATATTGTCCATTAAAATAATTGAAAACATGAATTTCTTGCTCAAAAACATACGGAACATACGTTTTTGATTTGACCATTTCTTCGATGTATGCAATATTTGCCTTATAATCATCAGATTTTTTGCGCTGTTTGCCAAGTTTATCTGTTATTTTAAGCAATTTTTCTTCAATCTGAGGAACATTTAATAATTCTAAAAATTCTCCAGAAGGATTTGTTGTGAATTCGTATTCTATTCCTTCAGAATTATTGATAAAATCGCGGTAAAATTCGTCAGGATCATTGGATTGATTTTTACCATTTACAAATGTATACTTATTGGCAAAATCATTCTTGTCAACCAATTCCATCGATTTATTTGATTGGTTGATGACTTTAGACACCGTGTCATTTACAGATATCGAAAAGTTACGATCTGTAAATGAGTAGTTATATATTTTGTTTAATTCTAAATTTGGTTTTACCTGTACAGATTTTTCTTCAAAATTCACCTGCGCAAAAATAGCAGGAGAATATAGTAAAATCAAGGTAAATAGGCTTGTTTTCATTCTCTCTAAAAGTTGTACAAATATAGAATGATTATTGAATATCCAAGTTATTTATTGAACGAATCATTGTATCAATTGGCTTAGTTTCCGAAATTTCTTTTTCCATTAAAGTTCCACCGATTTCTTTCAGCTTTTTAACCTGCGGAATAAATCGATTTTCTAGCGAACCTATAGCTTTATTGTAACTTTGGGTTGCTTGGTTTAGGTTATGACCAACCGTAGCCAAATGTTGTATTAAAACATTCACACGATTGTATAACTCTATTCCAGCATCTCGCATTTGATATATATTTTCCGCAACATTTAATTGTTGCCAGCTAAACGCAATTGTGCGAAGCATTGTAATCAAAGTAGTTGGTGTTGCAATAATTATTCTATTGTTTAGTGCATCTTCTATCAAAGTTCGCTCCAATTCTAACGCAGCACCAAAAGAACTTTCAATTTGCAGATACATCACCACATAATCGGGTGCTTCTGTGTATTGATTCCAATAAGCCTTAGAACTCAAATTCTTTAAATGTTCGCGTACAGCTTTCGCGTGCATTTGCAAATGATGTTTTCTCAAATTTTCATCTTCCGTTTCGAACGCAAGCATATATTGGTTTAACGGAACTTTAGAATCGACAATAACTTTTCGATTTCCAGGAAGATTAACGATTAAATCCGGGCGAAGCAAACCATTTTCGGACTGAACAGAAGTTTGTTCTTCAAAATCACAAAAAGATGACATTCCAGCAAATTCAACGACACGACGCAATCCAATTTCTCCGTATTTTCCTCTTGTGTGTGAAGTTTTAAGAGCAGAAACTAATGTATTGGTTTCTTTTTGCAATTTATCAGTTGTACCACGCATTGAATCTAAGAAAACTTTAATTTCTGAATAAGCGCCTTCTCGAGCTTTTTCTATTTCGGATATTTTTCCGTCAAATTTATTCAAGCTTTCATTTAATGGTTTGATTAACGAATCAATCGCTTGTTGACGTTTTTCTAAATCGTTTTGAGAATTAGAAAAATGTTTATCCAATGTTGTTTTCGCTAAATCAAGAAATTGTTCGTTATTACTTTTCAAAACTTGAGCTGAAAGTGCTTCAAATTGCTCTTTTAATCGTTCATTGGTTTCGAGCATAAACGATTTTTGCTCCTCCACAGCTTTCATTGCTTCTTGATGGCGAACCGTTAATTCTGTATTTTTTTCGCGCTCTTTTTGCCATTGATCCAAATTGAAATTTGCATCATCTTTTATTTCGATAAATTCATTTTTTAGCGAATCATATTGTTTCTGAAGTTCTTGGTGTTTTATTTCATTTCCAATTATGGCTGAATTTGCTTTCGACTTTGAATATAAAAAACTGATAACGGCTCCAATGATAAAAAAAAGGATGGATGAAAGTATGATAGCGCTGTTCATAATCTTAAAATTTAAACAAAGGAACGATTTTATACGACACAATATGTCGTTATTAAAAATAAAATCATAAAAAAACGACTTCTAAGAATCGTTTTTCATCTTAAATTAATTGTTTTGATCTCTTTAGATAATTTTTGTGCCTTTTATAAAATTAATGTTAAGAAAAAAGACAGCTTGAAAAAAGCTGTCTTTGTATGATTATAAATGAATAGAATCTTGGGATTCTGTCCTTAAATTATCTTTTGTTTCGAAGATAGAATTTTTGATGATTTGAGAACTTTCGTTCAAAATTGGTAAAATCTGGCTTTCGTCTTTTGTTTCTTTAAATCCTAATTCTAAAATCGGATCGATATAATACAAAATACTTGATGTTAAAAGTAAAGAGATTATTAATCCTAAAGCCGCTCCACCAAATCGATTAATGATTCCTAAACCAACTGCTTCTACTGTTTTTTGTGTTAAACTTGACGCTAATTTTATTGTGAAAAAAGCAATTGCAAATGTAATAACTAACGCAACCAAAGAAGTTAAGCTATCTGCAACAATGTTGTAAGAATCGACATAAACTTCGATGATTTGATAAAATTTAAAACTTAACCAAATTGCTACAAAAAAACCGACTAACCCAATTAATTGAGAAATAAAACCTTTGAAAAATCCGTTGATAAAACCAAAAGCTAACGCAATTAAAATCAGAATATCAAGTTGATTGAAATCAGTCATTAAGCGTTTTGTAATTGATGTTTTTCAGCGATTTTTTTCAATGTTCCAACTAAGACATCAATATCTTCTTTAGTTGTTTCGTATGAAAAAGATACACGTAAAGGCGTCATTTGATCAATTTCTTCTTCTGTGTACAATGTTTGCATAACTAATGAAACTTTTGCTGCACCAGAACTGCAAGCACTTCCTTGTGAAACAGCGATACCAGCTAATTCTAATTCGAATCCGATTAAGGCATCATGAAATGGTAATTTGATGCTTAATAATGCATACAAACTTTTGTCTAAATCATCTGATAATCCATTGAAAGAAACGCCTGGAATAGCTGCTTTTAATTGATCGATTGTATATTGTTTAATTTCTTTGATGTGATTAACATGAGCTTCTAACTCATCAATTGCTAAATCAAAAGCTTTTGAAAGTCCAACAATTCCGTATACGTTTTCGGTACCAGAACGCATTCCTCTTTCTTGTCCTCCTCCAGCAATCAAGGCTTTTAAATGCGAAGCTTTTTTTGCATATAAAAATCCAGCACCTTTTGGTCCATGAATTTTGTGTGCTGAGCAAGAAGCGAAATCCATTCCCAAATCTTGGAAATCTAAATCGTAATGACCAACTGTTTGCACCGTATCTGTGTGGAACAATGTATTATTTTCTTGACACAATTGCGAAATACGTTTAATATCTGTTAAATTTCCAATTTCGTTATTAGCATGCATCAAAGAAACCAATGTTTTTTTAGATTGATCTTTAACTAATTCCTCTAATTGAGCATAATCAATGTCTCCATTTTTTTGAATATTGATGCGGATTACTTCAACTTTTCCACGATATTCTAAATCTTTGATACTTTCTTGTACGCATTTGTGTTCCATATCCGAAGTAATGATACGTGTAACATCTAAATCATTTACACAAGAACGTATAATCGTATTGTTAGATTCTGTCCCACAAGAAGTAAAATAAATTTCGGCAGGAGAAATATTTAAACGCTGCGCAATGTTCTTTCGAGCCATTTCTATAAGTGCCTTGGCTTCTCTACCAAAAACGTGGGTAGAAGATGGATTTCCGAAAACATTTTTCATCACATTTGCCATTTCGTCAACTACTTCTGGACGAATTGCTGTGGTTGCTGCATTGTCTAAATATACTCTTTGCATTATCGATTATTTACTGTATTGTTGTTTACTTTGAGGTTTTGAACAACAAATTTAAGTAAAATGTAAGGATTGAAAAAGTAAAATGTTATTTAAAACGCATCAAGTCCGAAGACAAAAATCTCCACTCAGGTGTAAGAAGTATGCCTTCTTTTGCAATATACCATGGTGAGATTAAATCGTTGCTTGGATTAGAAAGAATATGAATGTCTTGACTTGGATAATAACTTTGAGCCAAAATGAATATATTATTCCCATTTTTATCTTTCGCTAAATCAATTACCATTACAGCATGACTTTTTATATTTCCCTTTTGAAAAAATACATCGCCAATTTGAATCTCTTTGATAGAGATTGGTTTTAATAATTCAGCAATTGTATTTGAATTTGTATTTTCTAAATAATAGATCAAATATTGCATGTATTTCGTATGAGAATAATCTCCTTTTACATAGTCAGTGTAAGGAATTGGCTTTGTAGAAATTTTAGACAATTTATCTATTTCATTGTATTTTTTCGAACGGAAGAAATACTCTAAACGCAAACTCATCATCGCATTTGCATTAAACTGTACATTTTTTTTGGGTTGTTCTAAATCTAAAACTCCTACATATATATTTGGATTAGATTTTTTTTGACCATCAAAAGAATAAACAGGCGTATTGTTATTTTTTAAGGATAAATTATTTAACCATTTTCCAAAACCCGTATAATTTTGATTTCTACTAAATTTTTCAGGAGTATCAAATCTCTTGAAAATCTTTAATTCACGTGTATGAACTAAACTACTTTCTTCATTTTCAAGCAATTCATTATTTGAAGATGATTTTAAAATCTGTGTATTACAAGATGATAAAATGGTAAAAAACGATAGAGTTAAAAAAAATGTATTCTTAAAAATTTTCATTGAAATGTTGAAAAAAACGTATTAATCTTGAGTTAAAAGTTGAATTTGATCTCTTAATTCGGCTGCTTTTATAAAATCTAAATTTTTTGCAGCTTTTTCCATTTCTTTCTGCAATTTCTGTACCAATTTCTCTTTATCTTGTGTCGAATAATTTTCGTTAATCTCCGCTGCTTGTTGTATCAAATGTTTTTGTTCGTAAGGATTTTCTTCAAAATCTGCTGCAGCTAAACTTAGTTTCGTGATTTTTTTATTTAAAGCTTGCGGAACTTTATTGTGATCTTTGTTGTATTGCATCTGAATTTCACGACGACGATTCGTTTCATCAATTGTTAATTGCATACTATCCGTAATTCTATCTGCATACATAATTGCCAAACCATTCACATTACGCGCTGCACGACCAACCGTTTGCGTTAAAGAACGATGACTTCTTAAAAAACCTTCTTTATCAGCATCCAAAATTGCTACTAGAGAAACTTCAGGTAAATCTAAACCTTCTCTCAAAAGATTAACTCCAACCAAAACATCAAATAATCCAGCGCGTAAATCAGCCATAATCTGAACACGTTCTAATGTATCCACATCAGAATGAATATAACGACATCGAACGCCATATTTTGTCAAATATTTCGTTAACTCTTCCGCCATTCGTTTCGTTAAAGTAGTGACCAAAACACGTTCGTCTAACTCTACTCGTTTATTGATTTCTTCCATCAAATCATCGACTTGATTTTGTGTTGGACGAATTTCAATAATTGGATCTAATAATCCTGTTGGACGAATGACTTGCTCTACAACAACTCCTTCCGATTTTTCTAATTCATAATTCGCAGGTGTTGCTGAAACATAAATCACTTGATTTTGTAAAGCTTCAAATTCTTCGAATTTTAACGGACGATTGTCCATCGCAGCAGGAAGTCGGAAACCATATTCTACTAAATTCTCTTTGCGCGAACGGTCTCCACCATACATTGCATGAACTTGAGAAACTGTAACGTGCGACTCATCAATCACCATCAAATAATCTTCTGGGAAATAATCTAATAAACAGAACGGGCGAGTTCCTGGATCGCGACCATCTAAATATCTCGAATAATTCTCGATTCCTGAACAGTAACCTAATTCTTTAATCATTTCCAAATCAAATTCAGTACGTTCTTGCAAACGTTTTGCTTCGAGATGTTTTCCTATTTCATGAAAATACTCAACTTGTTTTCCTAAATCGATCTGAATATCAGCAATTGCGCCATTCAATGTATCTTTAGAAGTCACAAAAAGATTAGCTGGATAAATATTAATTTTATCTAATTTAGTTGAAGTTTTACCTGTTTCAACATTGAAAACAGAGATTTCTTCGATTTCATCACCAAAGAAATTAATTCTGATTCCATCATCCGCATAAGCAGGAAAAATATCTAATGTATCACCTTTAATTCTAAAATTTCCACGTTGAAAAGCACCTTCTGTTCTCGAATATAGAGCTTGAACCAATTTATGTAAAAAAGCTGTTCTCGAAATAATTTGCCCCGTTTCAATCTGAATCACATTTTTATGAAATTCTGTTGGATTTCCAATACCATATAAACACGAAACCGAAGCCACAACCAAAATATCGCGACGACCAGAAAGTAGGGAAGAAGTGGTACTTAAACGAAGCTTTTCTATCTCTTCATTAATTGATAAATCTTTCTCGATATAGGTTCCTGATGAAGGAATGTAAGCTTCTGGTTGATAATAATCGTAGTATGAAACGAAATATTCGACAGCATTATTCGGAAAAAATTCTTTGAATTCCATATACAGCTGCGCCGCCAACGTTTTGTTATGCGCCAAAACCAAAGTTGGACGTTGCACATCTTGCACAACATTCGCGATTGTAAATGTTTTACCAGAACCTGTAACACCCAAAAGTGTTTGATAACGATCATTATTTAGAATACCATTTGATAATTCTTCAATAGCTTTTGGCTGATCACCGGTTGGCTTGAATTCAGAATTTAATTGAAACTGCATTTCACAAATTTACAAATTATTCAGATAAAAAAGGGTTGTTATGAATTGTGATTTTAAATAGAAGTTGATAAAAAATAAAAAGGCGACTTTAAGTCACCTTTTCATCAAAACCACAAAAAAATGAGAAAACTGTTTACTTAGTAAACAAACTTCCTTCCATTATTACAAGCTATTGCCCGCTATAACCATTGCAAATATATGTCGGTTTTCTGTGCGTGCACAATAATTTGTAATACTTTGTTTTATTGGTGTCGATAAAAGTTATTTATAATAGTGTTAAAACGTCTGATTACAACGTTTTCGTGAATTTGAATAAAATTTATAGTGTCTAGTTTACACTAGCGAATTTTCGCTAAATTCCATAAATTATCTAATTCAGAAATGGTTAAATCAGCTATGTTTTGACCATTTTCTTTCGCGATTTCTTCTAATTTCTGAAAACGTGTGATAAATTTTTTGTTCGATCTTTCTAAAGCATCTTCAGAATTGATACCATTAAATCGTCCATAATTAATCAAAGAAAACAAAATATCACCAAATTCCATCTCTTTATCTGTTGGATTTTGTTCTTCTTTAAATTCATTAATTTCTTCGATAATTTTATCAAAAACTTGATCAGAATTTTCAAATTCAAATCCAACACCTTTTACTTTGTCTTGAATTCGATACGCTTTTACCATTGCTGGGAGTGAAGTAGGAACGCCAGAAAGTACAGATTTGTTACCTTCTTTTAGCTTGATTTGTTCCCAATTTTGAAGTACTTTTTCTTCTGTATTTGCTTCTACATCGCCATAAATATGTGGATGACGATGAATTAATTTGTCACAAATACCATTTAAAACATCAGCAATATCGAAGTTATTTTGTTCTGATGCGATTTTAGAATAAAAAACTAGGTGAAGAAAAACATCACCTAGTTCTTTTTTTATTTCATCCGAATCTTTTTCGATTATAGCATCCGAAAGTTCATAAATTTCTTCGATAGACAACGTACGCAGCGTTTCCATTGTTTGTTTACGATCCCACGGACATTTTTCACGTAATTCATCCATTATATCCAACAATCTTTCGAAAGCCTGTAATTGATCTTTACGTGTATTCATCTCTAATTATTCAGCGTCTTTATCTTTTTTTGCTGTTGTTTTTTTAGCAGCAGTTTTTTTAGCTGGTTTTTCTTCAGCGTCTTTTTTGTCAGCAGCCTTTTTAGCAGGAGCTTTCTTTTTTGGTTTTTCTTCCACAGCAACTTCTTCTGTAGCTTCTACTTTAGCAACAGGAGCTTCTTGCGCTTGTTGAGCAGCCATTGCAGCTTCTACAGCAGCTAAGTCGATGTTTAATAATCCGTTTTTGTGTAAGATATTATACCATTGGAATAATTTTTTCAAATCAGAATCATAAACTCTTGAATCGTCATATTCTGGTAAAACTTCTTCCATATATTTACGCAATTCTGCACCAGAAGTTTTGTAATCGATCGTTTCTCCTCCGTTTTCTTTTTTGTAAATTCTGAAGAAAACTTCAGCCAAAGGAAATTCTTGTGATACTCCGTAGATTGCAACGTTGTCTAATAAACTAACATTGTAGTTAGAAGCGATTGAGATTTTTTTACCTTTTTCTAAATCTTCAACAACAAAACCACCTCTTGTTTGAGAAACTAAACGGTATAATCCTGGTTTTCCTGAAATTGCGATAACTCTTGATAAATCCATATTCTATTATGTTTAAGGGTCTATGAAGGGAATTTCATTTTGTAACTCGTGTTTACTTTCCCTTTTGTTATATTTTTTAATTTATTACTTATTAATTTCTTTTTAAAGCTCGAAATATAGTCAATAAAAAGCTTTCCTTCCAAATGATCGTATTCGTGTTGAATAACTCGAGCGCGAATATCCGAAAAAGTTTCGGTATGTTTTACCCAATTTTCATCAAAATATTCTAAAGTTACCGATTCTGGACGTGTTACATCTTCGTGAATGTGAGGAATACTCAAACATCCTTCTGTAAAAGCCCATTCATCACCTTCAGAACTACCGATTTTTTTTGGATTGATGAAAACACGTTTGAAATCTTTCAACTCATTCTGTATATCTTCATAATCTTCATCTTCCTCAAAAGGAGAGCAATCTACAATAAATAAACGTATATCTTTTCCGATCTGTGGCGCCGCGATACCAACTCCGTTAGAGTCGTACATTGTATCGAACATATTTTGGATCAGTTCTTGTAAATTTTTATAATCTTGATCGATTTCTTGTGAAACTTTACGTAAGACAGGATCTCCGTAAGCTACAACTGGTAATACCATTTTCTGATCTTTTTTTATTAATTTAACGGCAAAGATACAATTTGTTATAGTTTATGTGATAAAAATGATTGTAAAATTATTACGGCACTCACTTTATCGACCATTCCTTTTTCTTGACGTTTTTTCTTTTTCATTCCTCCAGCAAACATTGCTTGCGAAGCCATTTTTGAGGTAAACATCTCATTTTCACGATGAATTTTAATCAACGGAAATTGTTCAGAAAATTTTTTCAAAAAAGGTTGAATTTGATTTTCAATCTCATTTAATTCTCCTGAAAAACGAACAGATAATCCAACTACAAGGTCAGAAACGTTTTCTTTCTCGATATATTGTTTCAAGAAATCCATCAATTTTGATGTATCAATTGTATCAACTGGCGAAGCTATAATTTGCAATTCATCGGTTACGGCAACGCCTGTTCTTTTTCCTCCGTAATCTAACGCTAATATTCGTGACATTTGGCAAATTTAAAAAAACGATTCAATAATAAATAATCTCTATGAAATCCCTTGATTATAATTTTTATATTTGTGGCTATTATTAATAAAGATGGAGAATTTAAAACAAATCATAGAAAAAGCTTGGGACAATAGAGAATTGTTACAAGATAATGCAACACAAGCTGCAATTCGTGAAGTAATTGAGTTAATCGATAACGGACAATTACGTTGTGCGGAACCAGTTGGAGAAGATTGGCAAGTAAACGAATGGGTAAAGAAAGCAGTTGTAATGTATTTCCCAATTCAGAAAATGGAAACGTTAGAAGCTGGAATTTTTGAATACCATGACAAAATGGAATTGAAACGTAACTATGCTGAAAAAGGAATTCGTGTTGTTCCAAATGCTGTTGCTCGTTATGGTGCGTATATTTCTTCTGGAGTTATTTTAATGCCTTCTTATGTAAATATTGGTGCGTATGTGGATGAAGGAACAATGGTTGATACATGGGCTACTGTAGGTTCTTGTGCTCAAATTGGGAAAAATGTTCACTTATCTGGTGGTGTAGGAATTGGCGGAGTTTTAGAACCATTGCAAACTGCTCCAGTAATTATCGAAGATAATGCATTCATTGGATCTCGTTGTATCGTTGTAGAAGGAGTTCGCGTAGGAAAAGAAGCGGTTTTAGGAGCAAATGTTGTTTTAACAGCATCGACTAAAATTATTGATGTAACAGGTGACGAACCAATTGAAATTAAAGGTTATGTTCCTGCTCGTTCAGTTGTAATTCCAGGTTCTTACACGAAAAAATTTGCTGCAGGTGAATACCAAGTTCCTTGTGCTTTGATCATCGGAACTCGTAAAGAGTCTACAGATAAAAAAACTTCATTAAACGATGCATTGCGTGAGCATAATGTAGCGGTTTAATTAGAATAAAATTTTATAAAATATAATCCTCAGCAGTTTTGTTGAGGATTTTTTTATTTTCGAATCAAACATATTTTAGTAGTTTTGCTTTATAACTATGTTTTATGAAAATTTTGATTATCCAACACAAGATGATAGGCGATGTTTTAATCACATCATTGTTGTGCGAAAATATCAAAAAAGCTTATCCAAATGCTATTGTTGATTATTTAATCAATAGTAATACTTTGCCTGTTTTAGAGAATAATCCGTACATCAATCATAAAATTGTTTTTGACGAAAAAGAAAACAAAGGCTTGATGAATTTGATTAAATTTTCTAAAAAAGTTAATCAAAATAAATATGATGTTGTCATTGATGCTTACTCAAAATTACAGAGTTGGGTAGATGTTTTTATCAATAATGCACCGAAAAAAATATCGTACAAAAAGATTGGAAGAACGTTTTTGTATACAGATAATGTAGAAAAACATGACGAACCAAATTCATATTTAGGTTTAGCAATCGAACATCGTTTGTCTTTATTGAAGCCTTTAGGAATTGAAACGCCTTTGGCTACAGAACCAAAATTATATTTAACAGAAGAAGAAATAAATTTTGCGAAAGATTTATTCACAAAACATCAAGTTGATACAACGCGAAAAACAGTTATGATTAGTTTGCTTGGTTCTGATCTTTCAAAAACTTATCCGTTGAATGAAATGGCAAAAATGGTTGATTTTATTGGTCAACATTATAATGTCAATATTTTATTCAATTATTTTCCGAAACAGTTACCGCAAGCAAAAGAAGTATATAATCAATTATCTGATGAAACCAAATCGAAAGTTTATTTTGAATTGTTGGGTAATGATTTGCGCGAGTTTATTGCAATTGCAAATGAATGTGATGTGATTGTTGGAAATGATGGAGGTGCAATTAATATGTCCAAAGCTTTAGGGAAAAAATCATTTATTATTTTTTCTCCTTGGATTGATAAAAAAGTTTGGGCAACTTTCGAAGATGGAATTAATCACACAAGTGTTCATTTGAAAGATTATTTTCCTGAAAAACTTGGAGATTTAAACAATCGTCAAATAAAAAAACAAGTAAATGAATTTTATTCAATATTTGATTTCGAGTTGTTTAAAGAAAAGTTAGAAAATTTTCTAAACAATAACTCATTGGATAGGCAATTAATAAGTAATAATAACGTTGAAATAGAAACTAAAAAAGAATATTCTATAGAATCAATGTCTACTAAAATTTCAGCTTTACTGATTACTTATAATGAAGAAAAAAATTTACATCGTTATTTAAATGATGTAGATTTTGCTGATGAAATTATTATTATTGATTCTTTTAGTACCGATAAAACAGAAGAAATTGCTCGTCAAAATCCTAAAACTAAATTTGTAAAACGTAAGTTTGATAATTTTACGAATCAACGTAATTACGGACTTTCTTTAGCAAAAAATGATTGGGTTACTTTTTTTGACGCAGATGAAGGAATCCCACTAGAATTAAAAAAAGAAATTGTTTCGGTTTTTAATCAGCAACCTACTTTTGATGCATACTTTGTTTATCGAAAATTCTTTTTTAAGAAGAAGCATATTAAATATTCGGGCATGCAAAATGATAAAGCTGTTCGAATTTTTAAAAAATCTAAATCTCAATATAAATCAGATAGAATGGTTCATGAGATTATAGAATGTAATGGTAGAACAGGTTATTTAACAAACAAACTTGATCATTTTACATTTGATAATGAAGAAGAATATTTAGATAAACTGAATAGTTATTCACGTTTGCGAGCACAAGAACTTCGTCTTAAAAATTTGAAACCATCATTTTATCATTATACCATAAAACCTGCTTATCGTTTTTTAAATTATTTCGTAATGAGACTTGGTTTTTTAGATGGAAAAGATGGTTATACAATTGCAAAATTACACGCAATTTCTGTTGCAAATCGTTATAAATATTTAGACGAAATTTATAGAAAAGAAAATCAAAACTTAGGTTAAATAAAGAAGTTTAAGATTTTATTATACATTTGTCATACATTAAAAATAATACAATGAAAGCATATGTTTTTCCAGGACAAGGTGCTCAATTCTCTGGAATGGGTAAAGACTTGTACGAAAATTCTGAAATCGCAAAAGAATTATTTGATAAAGCAAACGAAATCTTAGGATTTGATATAAAATCAATTATGTTTGAAGGTTCTGCAGAAGACCTAAAACAAACAAAAGTTACGCAACCTGCAGTTTTTTTACATTCTGTTATTTTAGCGAAAACTTTACCAGATTTTAAACCAGAAATGGTTGCAGGACATTCTTTAGGAGAAATTTCTGCTTTAGTTGCAAATGAAACGTTAGATTTTGAATCTGGATTAAAATTAGTGTACAAACGTGCTTTAGCAATGCAAGCTGCTTGTGAAGCTAATCCATCAACAATGGCTGCAATTTTAGGATTAGAAGACAAAATTGTTGAAGATGCTTGTGCAGAAATTGATGGAGTTGTAGTTGCTGCAAATTACAATTGCCCAGGTCAATTAGTGATTTCTGGAGAGATTGAAGCGGTTAACGTAGCATGTGAAAAATTGAAAGAATTAGGCGCAAAACGTGCTTTAGTTTTACCTGTTGGTGGAGCTTTTCATTCGCCTTTAATGAAACCTGCGGAAGAAGAATTAGCAAAAGCCATTGAAGAAACAACATTCAATACGCCAATTTGTCCAGTATATCAAAATGTAAGTACAACTGCCGTTACAGATCCTGCAGAAATCAAGAAAAACTTGATTGCACAATTAACTGCTCCTGTAAAATGGACGCAATCTGTACAAAATATGATTGCTGATGGTGCGACTGAATTTATTGAGGTTGGACCAGGAAACACTTTACAAGGTTTAGTGAAGAAAATAAACAGAGAGGTTGCGACTTCTTCGGCACAAATCTAAAATAAATGAAAACATACCGTTCCAATGGAAAATTATTCCTTATCGGGGAATATATTGTAATTGATGGAGCGAAAGCATTTGCATTGCCCACGAAATATGGGCAATGTTTGTTTGTAGAAAATTCATCAGAAACAGAAAATTTAATCACTTGGAAAGCGACAAAATTTGATAATTCTATTTGGTTTGAAGCTGAAATTAGATTGAATGATTTAGAAATAATTTCTTCTACAAATGATAAATTAAGTCAATCATTACAAATGATTTTAAAGCAAGCTAAATCGTTAAATCCTGATTTTTTCAATTCTAATAATAGTTATCAATGTTTAACGAAGTTAGAATATCCGCAAGAATGGGGATTGGGAAGTAGCTCGACTTTGATTGATTTGATTAGCCAATGGATTGAAATAAATCCGTTTGAATTGAATCAATTAACCTTCAATACAAGTGGTTATGATATTGCTTGTGCACATCGTCATCAACCGATTTTGTTTTCGAATAATCCAATTGAAGTAGAAGATTTAGAATTGAATTGGAATTTTAAAGATCAACTTTATTTTGTTTATCTTAATCAAAAGCAAGATACGCAAGCCGTTGTGGGAAATCATTACAAAAACAAACCAAAAGATTGGAAAATGATTCAGGATCTTTCTGATTTGGTTGTAAAAGCAACTAAAGTTGAACATTTATCTGATTTAAAATCTATTTTGGATGAATATCAAGAGCGATTAAGTGATTTTATGCAAATTCCGCAAGTTAAAGAATTATATTTTCCAGAGTATTTAGGAACTGTAAAAAGTCTTGGAGCTTGGGGAGGAGATTTTGTTTTGGTGACCTATAGAGAAGGAATGCACGATTATTTTAAAGAAAAAGGATATGAGATAATTATTCCATTTTCTGAAATGATAAAATAACAAAAAAGCAGATTTGATTTTAAATCTGCTTTTTTGTTATTATTTTTTACCAATCATGGATTTTAATTTCTTTTTTCGAGCTTGTTTTGTCTGAAATTTTTGTTGGAATTCTTGCGTTTTATTCCACATAGCTTCAATAACTTCCTGTTCTGGTTTATTAATAAGTTTCGCATATTCTTTTCCCATAATTTCAATCATTTCCTTATGAGGAGTTAGACGAGAAAAGTTTTTCATTCGAATATCAAAACTCATTGAATTGTGAAAATTCATACGATTTAAATCAACTAAATAAAATTCATATTGATTTTCACCAACTTGCTTAATTAAAGTATTTCCAGGAGAATGATCTAAAAATTCAATTCCAGCTTCATGCAAATCAAATGTGAATTTTGTGAATTGTTTCAAGATTTCGTTTCGATTTTCCCAAGTTGGAATTTCAACTAATTCACGATAAGTTAAATCAGCTTCAACTAATTCACAGAAATAGTAACTATTATTAAAACTTATAGGAGTTTTATTTTCTACAAATGCAATAGGATATGGTGTCAAAAAACCTAAATCAATCAATCGTTTTGCATATTCATAAGATCGTTCTGCTTTTGATTTTCTAAAAAATCTATAAACAAATTTGTTAACAACATTAGGAATTTTGAATGATTTAATCGTAGCAATTTTACCCGACTCTAATTTCTTTTTCTTTATAGAGTTTCTCGTACCTTTTGCAATATAATCATCAATCAAATCAAAATTGTCAATAATAGATTTGATTTCATTTTTTGTAGTAGGAAATTGTTGGTTTACGACAATTTTTTGTGTCATTTTCTTGAATTCTTAATATTTAATATAGATTTTCTATATTTCATTTTAATCTGTCAAAGATATGTTTATTTTTGTGGAGAAAGCCTAACTATTTCTAAAAACAGATATGAGAATTTTAAATGTTACTTCTATTGAAGATTGGAGAGGAGGAGATGCTCAAATGTATACTATATATAATCTACTAAAAAAATATGATGAAATAGAACAATTTATATTATGTCCAGATACATCAATATTGTCTCAAAAATGTGAAGCTGATAAAGCGAGTTATTTTACTTATAATAAAAAAAGTAAAATTAAAAGTCTTATAAAACCAATACAACAAATTGTAAAGAATCAAAACATAGATGTTTTACATGTTCATGATTCAAGTGCATTATCTGCATCAATTTTAGCTAAAATTCTTAGTTGTAGGGATGTTAGGATTATCTATAGCCGTAAGAGAAATAATAGAATAAAGAACAATTTTTTTAGTAAACTAAAATATGATAATAAATATGTAGAAGAAATTGTTTGCGTTTCTAAAGCTGTAGAACAAATATATCATGATGTTAATGTAAGTCCTAATAAACTAGTTACAATTTATGATGCTATTGATGTTCAGAAGTTTTCAAATCAAATTTCAAAAAATATTATTCATAAAGAGTTGAATCTTTCTAATGAAACTAAGATTGTCGGAAATATTTGTTCTTTAACGAAACAGAAAGATGTAAAGACATTTATTGATTCTGCAAAGGTAATTATTGAAAATTATAACGAAGAAATTGCATTTGTAATAATTGGTGATGGAGTTTTAAAAGATGATTTGAAAGAGTATTCAGAATTAAAAGGATTAAATGACAAAGTCTATTTTTTAGGATTTAGAGATAATGTTGATGAATTATTACCAGAATTAGATGTTTTGTTAATAACTTCATTAACAGAGGGTTTACCATTGTCTATTTATGAAGCTTTCGCAAGTAGAGTACCTATTGTATCAACAAAAGCTGGTGGGATTTCCGAAGTTGTTAAAAATAATGAGACAGGTTTTGTATCTGAAATTAAAGATGTAGATGATTTAGCTAAAAAAGTAATATTAATCTTATTAAATGATGAGTTAAGGAATAATATTATTGAAAATGCATATCAATTAGTATCTACAAAGTTTGATTTAAAAAATTTAGAAGAAAATTATTTAAATTATTATAAAACTTTAAATCAATAATATTCTCATTTCAACTTTCCTACAATACCTTTGCACTCAAATTTATAAAACAAATAAAATGTCAGATATAAACGAAATTGTAGCCAAACTAAAACAAGGAGAAACAATGCTTTATCCAACAGATACAATTCTTGGATTGGGTTGTGATGCGAAGAATGAGGCTGCAATCGAAAAAATTTATCAGATAAAAAATCGCCCTTCATCAAAATCGTTGATTATTTTAGTTGACTCACCACGCATGTTACAAAATATTGTTGAGGTGCCAGAATTAGCTTGGGATTTGATTGATTTGAATGAAAAACCTCTTACAATTATTTACGATAATCCAAAAGGTTTACCACAATCGTTAGTTGCAGAAGACAATACAATTGCTATTCGATTAACAGACGATTTGTTTTGTAAGAAAATCATAGGGAAATTAGGTGGACCAATTGTGTCTACATCGGCTAATTTATCAGGAGAACCTTCTCCAAAAGTGTTTTCGGAAGTTAATCCTACTATTTTAGAGCGTGTTGACTTTTATCCAGACGAGACAAAAACCTTTGTGCCTCAGTTTACTGCATCAACGATAATTAAATTAGGTCTAGATAACGAAGTAAAAGTTATTAGAGAGTAGTTTTTTATTTCAAAACATATACTTTTGCAGAATGAAAATCTTAGAAGCCGTATCAAATCCAATTTTTAAAAATGTAGCAGAAGTTGCTGATGAAATCAATCAAGAAACTTATGTAGTTGGTGGATTTGTACGCGATTATTTATTGAATCGTGGTCAGAAAAAAGACATCGATTTTGTAACAGTAGGAAATGGAATTTTATTGGCTAAAGAATTAGCTAATAAATTAGGACATACATCACAAGTTTCAGTTTTTAAACGTTTTGGAACAGCAATGTTCAAATATAAAGACACAGATTTGGAATTTGTAGGTGCACGAAAAGAGAGTTATTCAGAAGATAGTCGAAAACCACATGTAGAAGACGGAACGTTGGAAGATGACCAAAAACGTCGTGATTTTACAATCAATACATTGGCAATTTCGATGAATAAAGAGAATTTCGGTGAATTAATTGATCCTTTCAATGGAGTTGAAGATTTGAATAATAAAATCATCAAAACTCCTTTAGAGCCGAATGTTACCTATTCTGATGATCCTTTACGCATGATGCGTGCGATTCGTTTTGCAGCTCAATTGGATTTTGAAATAGAAAAAAAATCTTTTCAGGCAATAATTGATAATGCTGAACGTATTAATATCGTATCTTTTGAACGCGTAATGGATGAGTTTCAAAAAATTATGATGACGGATAAACCTTCGGTCGGATTATTGTTATTGGAACAATCAGGATTAATGCAACATATTTTACCAGAATTGGTTGCATTAAAAGGAATTGAAGAGGTTGAAGGTCAAAAACATAAAGATAATTTTTATCATACATTAGAAGTCGTTGATAATATTTCTGTCAACACAGATAATGTTTGGTTGCGTTGGGCGGCGTTGTTGCACGATATTGGAAAAGCGGTTACTAAACGTTTTGATAAAAATGTAGGTTGGACATTTCATTCGCATGAATTTGTTGGATCAAAAATGGTATTAAAATTGTTCAGACGATTAAAATTACCATTAGGACCGCAAGTAAAATATGTTCAGAAGTTAGTCATGATGAGTTCTCGTCCAATTGCAGTTGTAACAGATGACGCAACAGATTCAGCTTTACGCAGATTATTGTTTGATGCTGGAGAAGATTTCGACGATTTAATTACGCTTTGCAAAGCTGATATTAC
The DNA here is from genome assembly GCF_002484365.1 of Empedobacter sp. UBA7611. NCBI lineage: Bacteria > Pseudomonadati > Bacteroidota > Flavobacteriia > Flavobacteriales > Weeksellaceae > Empedobacter > Empedobacter sp. UBA7611. The sequence goes on along the minus strand of NZ_DLJR01000003.1, from coordinate 39,707 downwards.
AACAAAAAATGAACGTAAACAAAAACGTTTCAAACAAAATTTTGAAGTTGTAGAACAAAAAATAAAAGATGTTGAAGAACGTGATAAAGTACGTAATTTTCAACCACCAATTACAGGTGAACAAATAATGAAAATATTTGATATTCAACCAGGAAAAGAGATTGGAATCTTAAAAAATGCCATTAAAGAAGCAATTTTAGAAGGCGAAGTAGAAAATAATTATAATTCTGCATTAGAATTTGTAATTAATATGGGAAAAGATTTAAATTTGGAACCGAAAAATATTTAGAAAGTGATATATAAAATTCGTGTATTCCTTGATGCAAAAGAGGATGTTTTTAGAGACATAGAAATTAAAGAGAAGCAAACATTATTCACATTGTACAAAGGTATTATTAGTGCTTTTAGTTTACAAGGTGAGGAGTTGGCGTCGTTCTATGAAGTAGATGAAGATGGAAACCAAACAAAAGAAATTCCTTTAGAGGATATGTCTGATGATGGAACTGATGAAACAATGGCTGATTTTTATATCAAAGAAGCTTTTGCTAATCAAGGAGATCGTATGGCTTTTGTATATGATTTTATGGAAATGTGGACATTTGTGGCTGAATTAATTTCTGTAGAAGATAAACCAGCTGTTCTTAATTATCCATTAACGGTTTACCGTTTCGGTTCAATGCCTCTTAAAGCGCCTAAAAAAGACATGATGGTTGATTTAGACGATGAAGAAGATATTGATTTTGCAGAAGATGCTGAATTAAATGATTTACAAATCGACGAAGATTTAGACGTAGACGATTTATAAAAACTACAACTAATCAACTTATATATCAAAAAATCTGAATGGCAACATTCAGATTTTTTTTTGTGCTATATATCAACCATTTGATAATTTTTTTACTTCCAGAACCAACCATTTTTCCGTAACTTGCATCTACTGATAAAAGAAAGAATCTATGAAACAGCTACTGTTTTTATTATTAATTTTAACCAATTCGATGCTTATGGCTCAATCCCCAACGATTGATCAAAAGTGGAAAGAAATTGACCAGCAAATGCAAAATGGTCAATTCAAATCTATCCAACCAAAAATTGATGAACTTAAAACGTTATCAAAAAAGCAAAATAATCAACAAAGTTATCTGAAAGCTTTGTTTTATGAAGCAAAAATAAAAGTTGCAACTTCTGATGAAACAGATGATGTAAACTTCGTTTTTGATTTGTTTAAAAAGGATTTAGATGAAAAATCAATTGTAAATAATGCGATTGTTTATTCATATTTAGCTGAGTTATATCAATTGTATTACAACGAAAATCGTTGGAAAATCAATAGTCGTACAAATGTCGAAAATCAAGCTACAAATGATGTGAGATTTTGGACAGAAGATACTTTTAAGAAAACAATTAATGATTATTTTTCGAAATCAATTCAACCAAAAAATGAATTAATAAATGCAAAATCTCAAGATTATAAAATGATTTTGAATATTGCAAATGATAAGAAAAATGCGCAACAACAATTTGATTTAACGCCAACATTGTATGATGTTTTAGCAAGAAATTATATCAATTATCTGAATGAGAATGATGAAAAAGATAAAGCAAATCAATTGCTTTCTGATTTAGTTGAGATTAATAAACAAAAGAATAACGAAAATGCTGTTTTGTACAATGAATTGATTTTAATTGATTCAAACCGCGGTTCGACTTCGGTTCAAGAAATTATTAAACAAAAAGAATCTTTAGCAACAAAATATCCAAAAGCCTGGTATTCGTCTTATGTGTATGCAACTTTAGCGACAGATTATTATGGTTTGCAAGAAGATAAATTGGCGAACGTAAATAAGATTTTTGAACTACAACAAAAAGTTGCGAAGCTTTATCCAAATTCGGAGGAATTAGAGAATATAAATAATTTAGTTTCGAAGATAAAATCGCAAGAATTAAGTGTACAAGCAGAGCGATATATTAATGAAAATCAGAATACACCAATTCAATTAACGCATAAAAATTTGTCGCAAGTTTTTGTGAGAATTTTCGCTTATAATGAAGGTTTTGATGGAAAAGATAAAGTACAAGCGTTAAATGTTTACAACGAAAATAAAATTGCAGAAGCGCAAAAATTTCTGAATAGTTTACAAGTTGTTGATCAATATGCAATTGATGTTAAATCGTTTGAAGATTATCAAAATCATTCGACAATTGTTAAATTAAATCCACTAAAATCTGGTCGTTATATTGTCCTATTTTCGAATAATTCTGAATTCAGAATCAACACAAAAGACGATATTGATTATTTAGATGTAATGGTTTCGAAATATGCGATAAATTCTTTAAATGATAAATTGTCGGTTGTGAATCGTGAAACTGGAAAACCAGAAAGTAATGTTGCGGTTGAGTTTTCTAATTTGACAAATTATAATAAAAAGGAAACAAAAACTTTAACATCGGATAAAGATGGAATAATAACAATTCCTTCGGGCTGGAGAAATCTTCAATATCGTGTGAAAGACGAACATACTATTTATTCAACGTATTACTACGATTATGATCGTGATGATGAAGATGATGATTCTTCTGTCAAGATTTTCACAGATCGTGCGATTTATCGTCCTGGACAAACGGTTTATTTCAAAGGAATTTATTATTTATCGAAAGATAAAACTCGAAATATCATTCCAAATTCTAAATTGACGATTGCTTTATATGATGTTAACAATAAAGAGCTTTCTAAAATAGATTTAACAACTAATGAATTTGGATCTGTAAATGGAAGTTTTATTTTGCCAAGTTCTGCTTTAACAGGTAACTTTTCGATCAGAGCTATTAATGAAGACGGTTATTATTCATTCAAAGTGGAAGAATATAAACGTCCAAAATTCAAAGTAGAAATAGAGAAAAATAAAGGTGTTTATAGTTTAAACGACAAGGTAAAAGTAGAAGGAAAGGCGATTGCTTTTTCTGGTGCTAATATCGATAATGCTAAAGTTTCGTATCGTGTTTATCGTCAAGAAATTTTTACATTTTGGCCTTGGTATCGCTCAATTCCAGCAGGTCGTGGAGAACGAGAAGAAATTACGTTTGGAGATACAACAACAGATGCGGAAGGAAAATTTAACTTTGAATTTGTAGCAAAACCAGCTTCGGAGAAAAAGAAAGATGAGGTAAGAACCTACAATTATTTTATTGAAGTAAATGCAACAGATATCAATGGAGAAACGCAGTCTGAGTCTTCTTCGGTAAAAGTTGGTGATACGAGAATGTCGTTGAATGTGGCTGTTTCAGAGAAAACAAAAGCGGACGATTTGAAAGCTTTCAAAGTTGAAGTGAAAAACTTGAATGATGAAAAATTAGATGGAAAAGGACACGTCGAAATTTATTCGTTAAATGCACCAAAAGAAATAGTTCGTCGTCAAAAATTTACAACAGATTATAATATTTATTCGAAAGAAGAATTCAAAAAAATATTTCCGAATGAACCTTATGGTGACGAAATGAATCCAAAAACGTGGACAACAAATCAAAAGGTTTTCGAAAGTGATTTTGATACAAAAGTTTCAGATGAAATAAAATTCAATCAAGCGTCAAATTTAGAAGAGGGTTATTATGTCATCAAAGGTTTTGTGATGGATGGAACACAAAAAGTTGAGGTGGATAAATTGGTTTATGTTTCGAATGAAAAGAAAGCAAATGAAATCAAAACGCTTTTAGCAGTTTCGCCAAATCAATCAACTTATCAACCAAAAGATGTTGCAAAAATTGAATTCAAATCGGGTTCTAAAAATACATTTGTGTATTATGAAGTAGAGGCGAATCAAACAATTATTGAGAAAGGTTTCTTGGATTTGAGTAAAAAATCGGTTGTTGAAATTCCTATCAAAGAAGAATATCGTGGCGGAATTTATGTGAATTATGCGATGACGAAATTCAATGATGTGCAAACAGGAAGTCTTAATTTGGCAATTCCATTTACAAATAAACAACTGAAAGTGACGGCTGAAGTTTTACGTGATAAATTGACGCCAGGCGCAAAAGAAAAATGGCAATTAAAAATAGAAGGACCAAATAAAGACAAAGTTTCGGCTGAGGTTTTAGCAAGTATGTATGATGCTTCGTTGGATCAATTTGCGTCGAATTCTTTAGATTTTAATGTATATAATTTTACGAATTCAAGAAGAAATAATCCATTTAATCTCTATCAATTTTATTCAACAAATTCTTCACGCGCAATTTATTATCGTACAAATTATGATTTTTATGCAAGAGGATATGCAGGATTAGACCTTAATTTATTTGATTTTGGATTTAACCAATATCGTATGAATCGTAGGATGATGAAATCGGTAGCTGCGCCAAGTGCAAATGTAGAAAATGAGTTAGCGGGAAGTGTTGCAGGTATTCAAGTAGAAACTGCTGATGCTGAAGTTGCTTATGTAGCAAAATCTTCAAATTCAGGAGAAGCTCCAACTGTAATTAGAGGTAATGCTAATTACTATTTAGCAGATAATTCACTTGCACTTTATGTTATAGACGGAATCGTATATGATAAAATGCCAGAACTTAATCCAGATGATATTCAGTCTATGAATATATTGAAAGGAGGAGAAGCAACAGCTTTATATGGTGCAAGAGGAGCAAATGGAGTAGTGGTAATTACAACTAAAAAAGGAGCAAACGCAGCTTTAGATAATGTAAAAGCGCGTACAAATTTAAATGAAACAGCGTTCTTTTATCCAAATCTTAAAACAGATTCAAAAGGAAATGTAATTATAGAATTTACAACGCCAGAAAGTTTAACAGAGTGGAAATTCATGGCGATTGCGTATACACCAGACCTTAAAACAGGTTATTTAGAGCAAAATGTTCGCACCCAAAAAGACTTGATGGTTGTGCCAAATATGCCACGTTTTTTACGAGAAGGTGATCAAATTTCGGTTTCATCTAAGATTAATAATTTATCAGATAAAGTATTAAATGGTTCTGCGAAATTGATGTTGTTTGATGCGTTTACCAATCAACCAATTGATGCGCAATTTAAATTGATAAATGCAGTTCAGGATTTCTCTGTTGCGAAAGGAAGTTCGGATCAAGTGACGTGGACAATTGATGTTCCGAAAAATGTACAAGCGGTTGTTTATCGTGTGGTGGCTTCGGCTGGAGATTTTTCTGATGGAGAAGAATCGGCTTTACCAATTTTGACAAATCGCATGATGGTAACAGAAACGTTGCCGATTTATGTGAAAGAAGGTCAAAAGAAATCGTTCCAATTTGAGAATATGATGAACAATAAATTGACTTCTTTGGATAATTTCAAATTAACGTTTGAGATGACAACGAATCCGATTTGGTATGCGATTTTCTCGTTGCCTTATTTGCGCGAATATCCTTACGAATGTGCTGAGCAAGTGTTCTCGCGTTTATATGGAAATATGATTTCGGAGAAAGTGATTAATTCGAATCCAAAAATTAAAGCTGTTTTTGATGATTGGAACAAAAACGGTGAATTGAAATCGAAATTACAATTGAACCAAGACTTAAAAAACATCATTTTAGAAGAAACGCCTTGGGTAAAAAATGCGGAAAGCGAAGAAGAGCAAATGAAACAAATTGCGGTTTTATTCCAATTGAATCAAATGCAAACGGAAATGAAATCGGCTTTCCAAAAATTATCGGATAAACAACTCTCAAATGGTGGTTTCGCTTGGTTTGATGGCGGTCGTCCAAACGAATATATCACAACGCATATCGTTTCTGGTTTTGGAAATATGAAGAAAATGGACGTGAATTTCAAAGCATTTGAAATAGATGTAAATCCATTAATCAAAAAAGCAATTCAGTTTATTGATGATGAGAATTTAAAACGTTTCAAAGAGTTCAAAAAAGATCAAAAATCATTCAAGGATGTTACATATTCAGATGGTTTACATTATTTATATGCGCGTTCTTTCTTCTTAGAAGATTATCCGATGTCGAAAGAGTTGGAAGAAATGAAAACAGCGATGTTAAAGAATTTGAATGATACAAAACTTGATTTATCGTTGCAACAAAAAGCAATGGCTGCAATTGTGATGAATCGTTTCCAAATGCAATCTGCTGCTAAAATTGTTGTGAATTCAATCAAAGAAAAAGCAGTAGAATCGGATGAAATGGGTATGTATTGGAAAGAAAATCAACCGGGTTGGTTTTGGTATCAAGCGCCTGTAGAAACACAATCGTTGTTAATTGAAGCGTTTGATGAAGTTACAAAAGACGAGAAATCAGTAGAAGAAATGAAAGTTTGGTTATTGAAAAATCGTCAAACAAATCAATGGAATTCGACAAAAGCAACGACAAAAGCGGTTTATGCTTTAATGAATTTCGGGAAATCTTGGATAGATGCAGAGAAAGGAATTGAAGTGAAGATCGGAAATCAAAAAATTGATTTAGATAACAATACGCAATCTGGTTCGGGTTATGTAAAAACTTCTTGGAACAAAGAAGAAATTAAACCTGAAATGGGTAAAGTTGAAGTTTCGAAAACTTCTCCAGGTGTTGCTTGGGGAGCGATGTATTGGCAATATTTTGAAGATTTAGATAAAATAAAATCTGCCGAAACGGGAATCAAATTCAATAAGAAATTGTTTGTTAAATCGAATTCTGCAAATGGTCCAATTCTGAAAGAAATTACACCGTCAACACCAATAAAAGTGGGTGATATTGTAACTGTTCGATTAGAGATTTCGGTTGATCGTAACATGCAATTTGTACATATTAAAGATATGCGAGCAAGTGGTTTCGAGCCTGTGAATGTACTTTCTGGTTACAAATGGAAAGGAGAATTTGGGTATTACGAAAGTACGCGCGATGCAGCTACAAACTTCTTTTCGGATTATATGAGAAAAGGAACTTACGTTTTCGAATATGATTTGAAAGCGAATAATGCAGGTAATTTCTCAAACGGAATTACATCAATGCAGAATATGTATGCACCAGAATTGAGTGCGCAAAGCGAAGGAATTCGTGTTGAGATTAAATAATCAATTGAAATTAATAAATCTAAAAAGAGCTAGAGTAATCTTAGCTCTTTTTTTGCTTCCTGAGCCCGTTTTAGGATCTCACTAATATTTAATCAATTTTTATTTATCTTTAAAATCAAATAACATGAAATGAAGAAAATTTTATTCATTACATTTTTACTATTCACTTTAGTAAATTGTACTCAAAAATCTAATACAGATAATTTTCAGAATGAAGTTTATTCACAAATATTTCATGAAATTATAGATAGTTGCGTTGTAAATATTGAGCCAATAGAATTTCAAGAAAATGTTACTGAAAAAGAGAAAGATGATTACAATAATGAGATGTTAAAAATTAGAAATCAAAAAAGATTGATTGCTATTTATGATACTGTAAGTGGATATAGAAAAGATGATTTTGATGAAAATATATTTAAAAATTTTAGAACAAATTGGGTGAAATCTGATAGTTCAAATTTTGTGATTAACATCAATAATTCTAATATCAAAGCAAATAATACATTAATTAAAGCAAGTGAATTACCAAATTTAGAAAAGGCTTTTAAAGATTATAAGACTTGGGATGAATATGAAGATCTTAAAAATCTTGATGTAGAAATTAGTTTAAGAAGAATCTTTTTTAATGATATTAAAACAGTAGGTTTTTTGCAAATAGGCGTAATATGCGGGAAACTTTGTGGACAAGGTTATGATATATGGATTAAGAAAATAGATAATGAATGGAAAATTGTAAAAATTAAGCGGACTTGGATTTCATAAAAAACGATTTCAAAATAAATAATTTATTATATGAAGAAAACACTTCTACTCAGTATTATATTCATTCCATTTTTTGGAGTTGCGCAGCTGCAAACCATTTTTCAATCTAAAATAGATTCGATTTACGAGAAAAATAAAGATGCTGTTGGAATTATTGTTCATGTTGAAGCGCCAAAACAAAATATTTCGTGGAGTTATGCAAAAGGAGTTTCGGATATTAAAACGAATGAAATTTTAAAACATCAACAACCAGTTTTAATCGCAAGTAATACCAAACCTTATGTAGCTGCTGCAATTTTACGTTTGGTAGAAAAAGCTCAAGTTACACTCAATCAACCAATCAAGAATTTATTGTCTAAGAAGACTCGTCAATTGCTCGAAAAAGATGGTTATGATTTGAATACGATAACTGTCAAACGTTTGTTGTCTCATACTTCTGGAATACAGGATTATGTAGATGATGCTTATTTTGAATTAGTGAATCAGAGTCCGCAATATAAATGGACGAAGGCGGAACAAATCAAGCGTGCAATGGAAATTGGAAGTCCGCAAAAAGTTGGAGAAAAGTTTAGTTATGGTGATATCAATTATTTGCTTTTAGCAGAAATTATTGAGCAAAAAACGCATCAACCTTTTTATAAAGCAATACGAGATTTGTTAAAGTATAAAGAATTAGGTTTGACAAAAACATGGTTTATCGATTTGGAGAAATATCCGCAACAAACACTTCCACTTGCACATCAATATTCAGATAAATATAAGTGGGATTCGTATGATTTGAATCCATCTTGGGATTTGTACGGAGGTGGAGGAATAGCTTCGACGGCTAAAGAATCGGCTTTATTTTTTCAGTATTTGTTTGATGGCGAAATTATTCAGAATAAACAAATTTTGGATTCGATGTCGACCTATGTTTTACCTCCGGATCAATCTAAATATTGTTTAGGAATTTATCACTTTGATCTAGGTTTTAACGCTTATTATCACGGTGGTTGGTGGGGAACAGATGTTATTTATTCGCCAGAAACTAATGCAACAATTACAGTTTTTACTTTACAAAAAGGCTTTCAACATATTATTAATCCTTTTATTGGAAAAGAATTTCAGAAGTTGTTGTTGAAGAAGAGTTAACCAAAAAGACTCGCTACAATTTGTAGCGAGTCTTTTTTTTATTAAATAGAAGTATCTTACTTTTTACTATCTTGTGCTCCAAAAACCTGCTGTAACAATGATGTTGTACGCAATGCTTTATTTCCACGAATTCCTTCTTCTTTTTCTGCAACCATGTTAAACACACCATTTATTGTTTGTTGTGTTACATATGCATTCAGATTTGGATCAATTTGGTTTCCAGTTAACGTATTGTATTTTGTAATCAAATTATTCCAAACTTTATCCGCACCAACTTTTCCCAAAGAAGCTTCCACTTTTGGTTGAAAAGCCTTTGTTAAATCAGATGTTGTTTTTAGTTTTAAATAATTTGTAGCCGAATTATTTCCTCCTACTAAAATATCTTTCGCATCTGTAATAGTCATCGATGTTACTGCATTTACGAAAATAGGAGCAGCTTCAGAAACAGCATCTTCAGCAGCAGAATTCAATAGTTTGATTCCTTTATCTGCCAAACTTCCCATACCCAAAGAACGCAAAGTTTTTTCTACATTTTGTAATTCTTCTGGCATCAAGATTTTCGCAACTGAATTATTGTAAAAACCATTCTTTTGACCCAATGATTTTATTCCGTCCGTTAATCCTAATGACAAAGCTTCTTTCAATCCAGAAGCAACTGTTGCGTTAGATAATCCATTTAACTTTGTTAAAGATTCAGCAGAAATTGTTTTAGATTCAGTTGAACTATTTACAACTTTTACAGTTGAATTATTTTGCGTTGTCGGTTGAGTATTTACTTTTTCGACTTCTTTTTTTAATGTTCCAAAAATTGATTGTAAATCTTGTGCTTTTGCATTTACTACAAACGCTGAAATCAATGTTAAACTTAATATGATCTTTTTCATTAAGATTTTTTCTAAAAAATATTTTAGTCCTTAATTCAATTATCTGACCAAAATTTAAAACTCACTTACAAAATGCAATTTCACTGATGGAAATTTGTCTTGTGTCATTTGTATTGTAAAAGCAGAATCAGCTAAAAATACCAATTGATTGAATTTATCTCTTGCTAAATAACGTTGTTTAACACGTTTGAATTCTAAGAATTCTTCTGATTTTTCATCTTCAACCTCTACCCAACACGCTTTGTGAACAGAGAAAGGTTCGTACGTTGCTTTTGCACCATATTCGTGCTCCAAACGATATTGAATAACCTCGTATTGTAGCGCACCAACCGTTCCAATAACTTTACGATTATTCATTTCTAATGTAAATAACTGCGCAACACCTTCGTCCATTAATTGATCAATTCCTTTTTCTAATTGTTTTGCTTTCATTGGATCAGCATTGTTAATGTAACGGAAATGTTCTGGCGAGAAAGCTGGAATTCCTTTGAAAGAGAATTTTTCACCTTCTGTCAATGTATCACCAATTCTAAAGTTTCCTGTATCGTGTAAACCAACAATATCACCTGCAAAAGATTCGTCAACCACTTCTTTTTTATCAGCAAAGAAAGCATTTGGCGCAGCAAATTTCATGTTTTTACCTTGACGAACATGGAAGTAATTTGTGTTACGCTCAAATTTTCCAGAAACGATTTTGATAAACGCTAAACGGTCACGGTGCTTAGGATCCATATTTGCGTGAATTTTGAACACGAAGCCAGAAAATTTATTTTCGTAAGGTTCGACAATTCTCAAATCTGTTTCTTTAGATTGAGGCGTTGGAGCGATATCAACGAATGCGTCTAACAACTCGCGAACACCAAAATTATTAAGAGCAGAACCAAAAAATACAGGTTGTAAATTTCCGTCCATATATTCTTGCATATCAAATTCTGGATAAACTCCATCAATCAAATCAATCTCATTACGAAGATTTTCGGCGTAAGTTGTTCCAATTAATGTGTCTAAATCTGGACTTGATAAATCCTCAACTTTCGTTGTTTCAGAAATTTTTTGTTTATTATCTCCAGAAAAAATATTGATGTTTTTCTCCCAAATATTATAAATTCCTTTGAAAGTTGCTCCAATACCAATCGGCCAAGAAAGTGGTGTAACTTGTAAGTCTAGTTTTTGTTCTACTTCGTCCATTAAATCAAACGCATCTTTTCCTTCGCGGTCCATTTTGTTAATGAAAACCAACATCGGAATTTTGCGCATACGACAAACTTCTACCAATTTGATTGTTTGTTCCTCAACCCCTTTTGCAACGTCGATTACCACAATCGCAGAATCTACGGCAGTTAGGGTACGGAAAGTGTCTTCGGCGAAATCCTTGTGACCAGGCGTATCTAAGATATTAATCTTTTTTCCTTTATATTCGAATGCTAAAACTGAAGTAGCAACCGAAATACCACGTTGGCGTTCAATTTCCATAAAATCGGAAGTTGCTCCTTTTTTAATTTTGTTACTTTTTACGGCACCAGCTTCTTGAATTGCGCCTCCAAAAAGTAATAACTTCTCTGTTAAAGTTGTTTTACCAGCATCGGGATGGGCGATAATTCCAAAGGTTTTTCTTTTATTTATTTCTTGTTCTAAAGACATCTTAATCAAATTTTCAGGTTGCAAAGATAGTTTATCTCACGAAAATTAGAAACATTATGGTTGATAGAATATTCTAAAGTAAATTGCGTTATTCTAAAAATAGTTGACGAAAGACGTATGAAAAAGATATTTTACTTTTTATTGTTGATGATTAGTGGGATTGTTTGGGGGCAACCTAATATTAAGCCGTTAACAGGTGGTTTTACTTTTACAGGACAAACTTTAGATAATAATACACAGGTTTTTGCAGCAACAACACCGCCCGGATGTGGATTTCAATTTAGTACATCTTATAAGTACTTTTCTTTTAAGGCTGGATTTGATCTGGTTTTTGCTTTTGATTTAATTTCTAATGAACCTGATTTTAATTTTATAGTTTGGAAACTATCTTCAGATAAACAACCAACAGCTATTTTTGATAAAGGAGGAACAATTCCTGCAGACAGATCAGTTTATGATAAAACAAAACTGATAAAAGGAATGAAAGACGGAGAAAGTGATAGGTGTGAATATGAAAATGGTAATGGTTATGTAAATTCATTTAATGGCTCAGAATTATTAAAAAAAGATGAAACAGTTGTAATAGCAGTTTATGGAATAAATAATACGGATACTTTTGATATAAAAGTAAATGTTGCTAAAGAGAAGAATCTAACAACTTTTAATAATTTATGTTTTGGTCAATCTTATACAGCAAGTCAAATTTATAATGCTATACAAAGTGATTCTGGCTATAATGATATAAAATTATTTACAGATAATACATTTAATACCGAGATCCCGATTGGAACTAGTATAAGTTCAGATACTGTCATTTACGCACAAGTAAGAGATGCTTCAGGAGCTTTAAAATATATTTATACAATTCCGATAGCTTTTATTCCAGAATATCAATTTAATTTTAAAAGTAATATTGAAACAGAATATGCATGTACACCAACTTATACAATTCCAAGTCAAATAGATTTATTGACGAAACTTTTTGATGTTGTAGATGGAAATTATTCGATTTCTTCAATTGTTATAGATGGAACAAATTATACACCTGGACAAACTGTAAATTTAACAGTAGGTCAAACAACTTCGATGAAAATAAAAGTTCATTACAGTGTTGGTTGTCCTATAGATTCTAATGAAGTTTCAATTCCTTTAGCTCAAGGAAAACCAACTTTGAGTGGAGATATTTATGATACAACTTGTGATTCTTCTTATAAAATAAATTTTGATCGAATTTATTCTAAGTTGGGAAAAGATAAAAATGCTTTTGATTTAATTGTAACCTTAGGCGGTTTACCGATTTCTGATGGACAACCAACTGCAATTACTACAACTTTAACGTATAAAGTTAAAATAAAATCAAGAACAGGAGGAGGTTGCGAAAGTGATGAAGTTAATTTCGTAGTTACTAAAACTCAACCTGCAACTATTGTTGGAACTGAAATTAAAGATTTCTGTATAAATGATCCTGCGTTTACGCCAACTCAAATTGGAATAGCAGTAAATAGAATTCAAAATGGAAACAATTATAATTTGAGATATTATTTGATGGATGGGACTGAAGCTCAAATGTCAGATTTATATGAATATCTTAAAGAAAAAATGAATGGTAAAATCATCGTAAAAGCTTTGGCGGTTGATAATGGAAATACAATTTGTGATACAGATGTTGAGTTAAATTTTTCTTTGGATGAATCAACTTTTATAAAAGTTGATAATATTCCAACTTTAAATTCTACATGTGCTGAAGTAGGAGCAGGTTATATGTTTGCGAAAGCTGATATAGAGAGTTATCTAAAAAAATATTTTGGTAGAACAGATATTACTTTTAATGGAATTATAGATGAATTTCTTGTAGATAATCAGTCGAAGACAATTACTTTTCAAGTAAAAATAAATGGAGAACCTTGTTGGTCAGAGGAAATGACATTGAAATTGCAAGTTATTACAAAACCAAATGTTAGAGAAGCAATAGGTGAATTACAAGCGGATTGTGATGATAAAATTACAATAGACGCTAAAGTATTAAGTAATTTGTTTGGAGCAAATTCTATCATAGATTATGACTCCGAAATTTTGCATAATAATTCAACGCCATTAATTTTTGTAGGTGGAAAAGCAACGATTAAAGTTCGTTTTAAAAATAAATTAGACAATTCGTGTTTTGTTGAAAAAGAAATTATTATCAATGAAAAACAAGATTTAATTGTTGATGTTCTTGCTGTAGAAATGCATACACAAGATCATGAAATCATTTATTGTGAAGATAATCCTACTACTGCAAAAAATCAAATTCAATCTGTTTTAGATTATATCAAATTAAACTATCCAACTTTAGTTACGCAATCTTCTGTTGACGAAATTTATGCAAAATTTACGTCTAATAACGATTTTGTTGAGGTTGTTTTTAATGATCCAAATTATTGTGGTATTGCAACGATTAAGTTTTATTACAAAATAAATACTTTGCCAACAATAACAGTTTCACCAACTGGAGAAGTTTGTTCAGGAGACTTGTACAATTTAGATTTTACAACTCAAACAGATTACGATAAGTATTATTATGAGGTAGAAAAAGAAGATGGAACTAGAATTTTAGGAACATATATTTTTGAGCTTGATGCAGGTAATTATAAAATTACAATTGAAGATAAATTATCGGGTTGTTCTATTGTTAAAACGTTAGTTGTTTCTCTTTCAGTATTGCCTACAATTGATAAAATTACAATCAACGAAAAAAGTATAATTGTTTCTGCAAAAGGAAATGGAAAGTTAGAATATGCGTTGTTTGATTCTGATGGAAAAGTAATTGTAGATTGGCAAACAAAGAATGAATTAATTATTCCAGATAATATCAAAAATAATAATTTTACAGTAAGAGTAAGATTGAATAATTGTGGAGTTTCGGAGCGTAAAAATGTTATTTACCTTGCTTTACCAAATGTTGTAACACCAAATAATGATGGTTTTAATGATATTTGGCAACCAATGACAAAAGATGGTAAAGTTACCGATACATCAAATTCGTACAAATTGATTATTTTTGACCGTTACGGAAAACAGATATTGACACAAGAAGGAACAGATATTATAAAATGGGACGGAACGCTAAATGGTAAACCTGTTGCAGATGGGACATATTGGTATTTGTTAGAATTCTCGAAGCAATCAGATGATTTGCAAGTTTTATATTCTGGAAGTATATTAGTAAAACGTAAAATCAAATAATTGATTGAAAAATATTTATGAAAAAAATAACACTATTCATATTAACACTATTTTCACTTTCGAAAATAGAAGCACAACAAGGGTTACCGTTTTACAATCATTATTTGGTGAGCGATAGAATGTTAATCAATCCATCGTACGCAGGACAAGACCCGAATGTGATTTCTATAACAGGAACGCATCGCAATCAGTGGGACGATTTACCTGAAAGTCCAAGTACACAAACGGTAAGTGCTCACGGAATTATTGTAGATCGTTTGGCGTTGGGAATGCAATTTTTCAACGATAGAAATGGAGCAGTTAAGATGACTGGTTTCGGAATTAATGCGGCTTATCACATTCCTATTGATGACAGAAGTTATGATGGAAACGAAATCAATGTTTTTTCGTTTGGAGTTGGAGCTTCTAATGTTTCGCAACGTTTTGATTATTCAAAAATTATTGCGGAAGATCCAAATGATCCTGCTTTACAAGAAGATAAATATTCTACTTATTTTGCGAATTTGGGATTGTCTTTCAAATATGCTGGTTTCTCTGCAGGAGTGTCGGTTTTGGATATTCCATTGAGCCAAAATGTGTATTATATTAACAATGTAGAACCTTTGCCAACGTGGTATTATTTCAATGTTGGATATAAATGGAACGTTTCCGAAGGAATTGCGTTAGAACCTTCTTTGGTGTATAATTTGAACTCGAATTCGGAGCGTCATTTGGATATCAATTTGATGTCGCATATTGGTTTTGGAGACAATAATCAAGGTGTAGACATTGGAGTAGGGTACAAGCAAGGAATGGATTCTAAAAATAGCAATCCGTTGTTTGTTTCTCCAATTCTAAAGTTTAAAGTTGGTTCTTTAAAAGCTGGAATTTCTTACGATATTGGCTTGTCAGATTATCAAGTTGATGGTCGCAAGAACGGAATGTTATTTAGTTTAGGGTTCGATTTGCAAAATCCGTGGGGAGCAAGATTTGATTAATGAAAAGAATTATATAAGAATTTTTCACCATAAATTGATGATTATAAAATTTATAAATTACGATTTTAATATTCGTTTTAATAACAAAAAAACCTTCCATTTCGGAAGGTTTTCTGTTTTTATTGTAAGGGTTGTTCTAGATTATTAATTTGAACTTCACGTTTATAAATATAATAAGGTTGAAGACTTTCGCGTGTTACAATTTTTTGTCCACGTTGCGAACCTGCAAACCTTGTGAAACCAGCTCCAATTCCGAAACCAACTTCATTTTTCAAAATATAAATTTGACGATAAAAAGGATAAACACCATATTTCAAATTCGGAATAGTTGGCAATGCTAAATTTCCTTTATCATCTGCAATTGATAATATTTTTACCTTTTTAAGATATTCTTCAACTTTTGGATTTCCTTTGTCACTCAAAATATTTAATCCAATAATTCCGATTGCAGTTTTATCTTTTTGCACAAAGTCAATCACTTTTTCAGCATCACCCATCGCTGTTACTTTCGCTCCATTTTCTACAGATAATTTTAGTTTATCATTTATTGTATTGAAATTCGCTGAGTTTGGATGATCGTAAACAAACGTTATTTTCGGATCTTTTTTGTATAAATTGTCCTTAATATTATTTACCGTAATAGAATTGATTGGATTATCAACAGAAGTAATAAAAACTGTAGCGTCCAAAGCAATTACAGACGAAATATATTTGGTTGTTGTTTTGTTGAATAAATGTTGTTGTTGTGCTTTTGTAAGCGGTTTACTTACCATTAACAGAGGGATTTTACCTTCGTAAAAATCTTTGATTGCTTTTTCTTCAATTTCTTCGTTAATCGTAATTTTCACATCTGGATAATCAACCATGTACATATCTGCCAACGACTGCGCTAAATTTTTAAAACTTGGATCTACCGTCATTGGCAAATCTCCATATTCGTGCAAAGCGCGCTTTACAGCAGTTTTTTGTTCTGCTTTTGTTGGTTTTTCCTTGTCTTTACAACTAAAAGTAGAAAAAATAAGAAAGGCCGAAAGTGAAAGTAAACTAATTTTCTTGATCATTTTTATAAGATTTTATACCGCGATAAACACGAAAAGCGCCATAAACAATAAATAAAATACCCAATAACATCGCTTTTGTTTCATCTAATTTGATGATGAAAAACTGATATTTCCAAGTAAAAATTCCGATCAAAAAATAACCGAAACCAATCAATCCGTAAACAATATTCTTATTCATAATTCGCGACGAAGTTACAATTTTATTGTGTTAAGATTGACTTAAAACTTAAATTTTATACGACAAATATGCATTTAAAGGAACTTTTTCTGAATAGATATTCAATTTCTTAAACAATAGAAACCATCACACTCAAAAAAATGAATGCAATGGTTTCAGAAAGAAAAGTATTATTAATTATTCGTTTGTTTGAAATCTAACCGGAATTGAGAAAATTAAATTTGCATCAGAACCATCTTCTAATTTTGCAGGCGTTATTTTTTTACCTTTTCTTAGAATTTGTTTATTAATTCGCTCCAACGCAGATTTAGCTTCTTTCCCTAAATCTTGATTACTTCCGCTCAATGGTTTTACTTGCGATATTTCTCCATTTTTGTTCACAATAAATTGCATTTTAGCAACGGCTGTGCCTAGGTTTTTCAGAGAAGCAGTTTCGGCAAAATCACTTAATTCTCCACCCAACTCTTTCGAGATTTTATCACTCATACATTTTGTCAATGCAGCATTTCCTTTTTTGCTTTCGCTTTCACAACCCGGATAAATAGCCATTACCGCAGCATTTTTCGCTGTAATTGCAACATCAGGTTTTTTAAGTTCTAGAGTTTTTGGTCCTTCTGGAATGTCCGTATTTTGTTTACCTATTTTATTTCCTTCAGGACTTTCTTCACCACCGCCAACTTGACCTTTAGAAGGATCTCCATCTCTATTAAAAAGACCTAAATCTACTTTTTTCAGTTCGTCAACAGATTTTATAGTTTCTTCAATTTTCGGACTTTCTGTTGGAGTCGGAATAATGTGTTTCGCCTGATCTGTTTTCAATTGAATTGTTTTTTCTTCCATCGGTGGATCTTCTTTTGGAGGAACAACTTCTTCAACTTTTTTATCGGGAGGAGGAGGAGTTACATCATCTAAAATAACAATTACACCATCACCTTTTTTTGTTATTTCATTATTCATTGTTCTATTATTTGCATAAATAGTTCCACCAGTAATTAATGCAACAATACCAATCCCTACAAAAAGAGATTTCATCAAATCTTGGCTTGCAACTTGTCTCAGTTGATAAGCACCATATTCTTTGTTTCGATTTTCGAAAAGAATGTCTAAAAAAGCTTTGTTACTCATATCAATATAATCTAAGGTTAATGAATCTTTTTCTTTATAGATTCATCTTTTTGCAAAAAGGTTGGTTGAGGTTTGAAAAATTTTCGAAAAAAGTTTAATTTTATTACAAAGTAGATTTTTATGCAGTTACAAATTGATAAAAAATGTAATCAGAATTGGGACGAAATGAAGGATGCAGATTCGCAATAAAAGTTTTGTGATGTTTGTTCTAAATGTGTTCACGATTTGGATCATTATTCATTCAAAGAATTAAAAACTTTTCTGAATGATAATCCTGCCGCTTGTGTAAAAATTAAAACCAGAAATTTAAAACAATTTAATTCGTACGAAGCTTCAAAATCTATTTCTAATCAATCCAAAAGATGGTTGCAACTTTCTTCTTTAGTTGGATTTTTAAGTTTTTCAACTATCACAAAAGCACAAACCGAAAATGATTCGATTATTGTACAAGGAATTATTAATGATGGTAATGGTTTTCCAGAATATGATATTCCTGTGAACCTTAAAAATTCGAAAAATATTGTATATACAAATGAAAATGGTGAGTTTAAAATAAAAGTTCCGAAAAACCAAGATTCTTATACATTAGAATATGGTAGTTTTGGAATTAAAGAATTTACTTTTACAAACCCTTCTGTGTGTCAAAATATAAAAACAGAAACTGGAGATGTTCTTTTAGGTGAAGTTGTTTATCATAAGAAATCTCTTTTCTTTAGAAAAATAGGTCGCACAATCACTTGGCCATTTCGACAAATTGGGAAGATTTTTTAGTTGATCCATATGTTTTTCGTCATTCTTGTCAATTAATTCAAATAAACTTCTCGTTACAATTGGTGCATTTCGTTGATTAAGTTTATCTTTGCTCCTTAAATTTTTAAACAAATGCCAAGAATACTTACAGGAGTTCAAGCTACTGGAACTCCGCACTTAGGAAATATTTTAGGAGCAATTTCTCCAGCAATCGAATTAACGGAGAAAGAAGGAAATGACTCTTTCATTTTTATTGCTGATTTACACGCTTTAACGCAAATAAAAGATGCGGAAGTGTTAAAACAAAATACGTACGAAGTGGCTGCAACTTGGCTGGCATTAGGTTTAGATCCTTCGAAAGTAGTTTTTTATCGTCAATCTGATGTGACTGAAACAACAGAATTAACATGGTATTTATTGAACTTCTTTCCATTTCAACGTCTTACTTTAGCGCATTCTTTCAAGGATAAAGCAGATTATTTAGCAGATGTAAATGCTGGATTATTTACGTATCCAATTTTGATGGCTGCGGATATTTTATTGTATGATGCAGAAGTTGTACCAGTTGGTAAAGATCAATTGCAACATTTGGAAATTACACGTAGTGTTGCCGAAAAATTCAATCATCAAATGGGAGAAACTTTTGTTTTACCGCAAGCTGCAATCGACGAAAATATTATGTTGATTCCTGGTTCTGATGGTCATAAGATGTCTAAATCAAGAAATAATTTCATCAATATTTTCTTACCAGAAAAACAATTGCGCAAGCAAGTAATGTCGATTGAAACGGATTCAACGCCATTAGAAGATCCAAAAAATCCAGATACAGATAATGTTTTTGCTTTATACAAATTATTGGCAACACCAGAACAGATAGAGGAAATGCGTCAAAATTATTTGAATGGAGGTTACGGATATGGTCATGCAAAACAGGCTTTATACGAATTGATTTTAGAGAAATATGCTGATGCGCGTACTAAGTTTGATGAATTGATGAATGATAAAGTGACTTTGGATGCATTTTTAGAAAATGGAGCATTGAAAGCAAGAGGTGTTGCACAAAAAGTATTGAAACGTACACGAAACAAATTGGGATTGAAGTAATTTGATCCAATTGTAAGTTGGCGATAAATAATATAACTTAAGCGATTGTTAATATTTATATCGTTCATTATTTGAAGTCATTTTAAATAAGTATCTTTGCAATATAAAATTAGAATCAAATGATTAAGGTTTCAGAATCAGCAAAAAATAAAATAATTTCACTTTTACAAGAAGAAGGAACTTCTATCGAAGAATCTTTTGTTCGTGTAGGAGTTACGAGTGGAGGATGTTCAGGTTTAAACTATAATTTAGAGTTTACAAAAGAACAAAATGCAGATGACAAATTGTTTGACGACAATGGTGTAAGAATTTTGGTTGACAAAAAATCATTTTTATACCTTGTTGGAATGACATTAGAATATTCGGGAGGATTGAATGGAAAAGGTTTCGTATTCAATAATCCAAATGCATCGCGCACGTGTGGTTGTGGAGAAAGTTTTGCAGTTTAAGATGAAAAAAATAGCTTTATTCGTTACGTTTTTGATTGGTTTCGTCGCTTTTGGACAAAATACAATTGTAGAAAAAGATTTGATGGTTTTTCAACCAACTGAATCTTCAAAAAAGTTGAATAAAGCCTATTCAGAACAACTGTTTTTCGGTTTGTTTAATGTAAAACCTTTTATAAAAGCGTTAGATTTAGACGAATCAAAAATCAAAACAATCACCATTACCAATGCATCAAACAAAAAAGTTGCGTACAAAGCAAATTATGATGTGACAGGAAATCTTCTTGATTTTGAATTGACAGATGAGGTCGCAACACCAACTAAAGTAAGTTATACGTACAAAGATGGTTTAATTTCTGCCGAAACAATAGCAAGAAAAGGAAGTGAAGCAAAAACAAATCAATTCTTTTACGACCAAGA
Source organism: Empedobacter sp. UBA7611 (assembly GCF_002484365.1). Taxonomy (NCBI): domain Bacteria; kingdom Pseudomonadati; phylum Bacteroidota; class Flavobacteriia; order Flavobacteriales; family Weeksellaceae; genus Empedobacter; species Empedobacter sp. UBA7611. The sequence continues at coordinate 18,987 of NZ_DLJR01000003.1, read as the reverse complement.
AAATATGTATGTCAAAAACGGAAATAAACTTTTTGATATCATTTGGTTAGAAGGAGATGTGATGTTGAAGAAAACCTATATGGAGCAGAAAATTGGTTTCGAAGACCGATTAATGCATGATTGTAGAATTACAAAATCATTAGGTCAAGACATTAATAAGATTTGTTATAGCAATTCAACATTTAAGGTGCCATTCAAAATAAAAGAATATACGCCAGATGTTGCGCCAAAAACAGAAAGAATTAATTTGGTAGAAGGACCTTGGTCAGAAATTAAATTAATTGCTCAAAATAAATATCAGATTTCGAAAAATAATCAACCACAATTTGAGGTGATTTTAGATCAAAATCAACGATTAAAAGAATTCAAATTTTTAGGAAATAAAGCTGATAAACAGCAACCTTTACAGTTTAATTTTACCTATACATTTTATAAATAATAAGATGAGTAACACAAAATATACAGAAGACGATCTACGTGAAGATCTTGCTAGCCAAAAGCAATATGAGTTTGGTTGGACGACTGAAATGGAATATGAAGAATTCCCAGTTGGATTGAATGAAGATATCGTGCGTGCTATTTCAGCCAAAAAAGAGGAGCCTGAGTGGATGACGGAATGGCGTTTGGAAGCTTACCGCGCTTGGGTTAAAATGGAAGAACCAGAATGGGCAAACGTAACTTACGAAAAGCCAGATTTTCAGGCTATTCAGTATTATGCAGCTCCAAAACCAAAGAAAGAATTAGCAAGTTTAGACGAAGTTGATCCTGAATTATTAAAAACTTTCGAGAAATTAGGAATTTCTTTAGATGAACAAAAACGTTTGTCTGGAGTTGCGATTGATGTGGTTTTTGATTCAGTTTCAGTAAAAACAACTTTCCGCGAAACATTAGCAGAAAAAGGAATTATTTTTATGTCAATTTCGGAAGCAATTAAAGAACATCCAGAATTGGTGAAAAAATACATTGGTAAAGTAGTTCCGCCAACAGATAACTTTTATGCAGCTTTAAACTCGGCAGTTTTCTCGGACGGATCATTCTGTTATATTCCAAAAGGTGTTCGTTGTCCAATGGAATTATCAACGTATTTCCGTATCAACTCTGCAGGAACAGGACAGTTTGAGCGTACTTTATTAATTGCGGACGAAGGTGCTTATGTTTCGTATTTAGAAGGTTGTACAGCGCCAATGCGTGATGAAAACCAATTACACGCTGCTGTGGTTGAGTTAATCATTATGGATGATGCTGAGATCAAATATTCTACTGTACAAAACTGGTATCCTGGTGATGATAAAGGAAAAGGTGGAGTTTTCAACTTTGTAACAAAACGTGCAGTTTGCGAGAAAAATGCAAAAGTATCGTGGACGCAAGTTGAAACAGGTTCTGCGGTAACATGGAAATATCCATCTTGTATCTTAAAAGGAGATAATTCGGTAGGTGAGTTTTACTCAATTGCGGTAACAAATAATTATCAACAAGCGGATACAGGAACAAAAATGATTCACATCGGTAAGAATACGAAATCGACAATTATTTCGAAAGGTATTTCTGCTGGTAAATCTCAAAACTCTTACCGTGGTTTGGTGAAAGTGATGAAAAACGCTGAAGGAGCACGTAACTTCTCTCAATGTGATTCATTGTTGATGGGTAACGAGTGTGGTGCGCATACTTTCCCTTACATCGAAATCGAAAATAAATCGGCTCAATTAGAACACGAAGCAACAACTTCTAAAATTGGTGAAGATCAATTGTTCTATTGTAATCAACGTGGTATCGATACTGAAAAAGCGATTGCATTAATCGTAAACGGATTTAGCCGCGAAGTATTAGACAAATTACCAATGGAGTTTGCCGTTGAAGCGAAAAAATTATTAGAAATCTCATTAGAAGGTTCTGTAGGATAGTTATTAATAATGAGTTGATGTGATAATTTGTTAATGAGTTAATGATGGAAAAAGATAATATCATTTTAAAATTAACTTTAGAATTTTCACTATTAATTATAGAATATTGTGAAGAACTTGAATTGGATAAGAAATTTGTTATTTCAAATCAATTATTAAAATCAGGAACTTCAATAGGAGCAAATATTAGAGAAGCTCAAAACGCTGAGAGTATGAACGATTTTATTCATAAATTCAAAATTTCAGCAAAAGAAATTGACGAAACTATGTATTGGTTAGAATTATGTCAATTATCAAAGAATTATCCCAATTCAGAGTATTTAACCGAAAAATTGGTTAATATTTCTAAAATTGTGAATAAAATAATAAGTACATCAAAATCAAGATAATTAGAAAATTATCACATTAACTAATTTACAAATTAGATTATGTTATTAAATATAAAAGACTTACATGCTCGTATCGAAGAGCGCGAAATTTTAAAAGGTTTAAACCTTCAAATTAATCCAGGTGAAGTTCACGCGATTATGGGACCTAATGGTGCAGGAAAATCAACTTTATCTAACGTTATTACAGGTAAAGAAGATTACGAAGTAACCGATGGTGATATCGAGTTTGATAATGAATCAATCTTAGAATTAGCACCAGAAGAAAGAGCACAAAAAGGAATTTTTATGTCTTTCCAATATCCAATCGAAATTCCTGGAGTTTCTGTAACAAACTTCATCAAAACTTCTATCAACGAAACGCGTAAAGCGCAAGGTTTAGAAGAAATGGGAGCTTCTGAAATGTTGAAAGAAATTCGTGCAAAAGCTGAATTATTAGGAATCAAAAAAGATTTCTTATCTCGTTCGCTTAACGAAGGTTTCTCTGGAGGTGAGAAAAAACGTAACGAAATTTTCCAAATGTTAATGTTAAACCCAAAATTAGCCATCTTAGATGAAACTGATTCTGGTTTAGATATTGATGCTTTACGTATTGTTGCGGATGGTGTAAACGAATTCAAAAATGAAAACAATGGAGTGTTAGTAATTACACACTACCAACGTTTATTAGACTATATCGTTCCTGATTTTGTACACGTTTTAGCAGACGGAAAAATCATTAAATCTGGTGGTAAAGAATTAGCTTTAGAATTAGAAGCAAAAGGTTACGACTGGGTAAAAGAAGAAGCAGGAATCTAATTAATTTAGAAGTTAGATATTAGAAGTTAGATATTAGATATTAGAAGTTAGAAAGTGGTTATAAAATATTTTTAAATCCAGAATCTAAAATCTAAAATCTGAAGTCTAAAATTTAAGATCTAAAATCTAAAATCTAAAATCTTATAAAGATGATTGATTTAAAAGAAAATTTAGTTTCTCGTCATTTAGTGTTCAACGAAAAAAACAAAGTGAATAAAGAAATCGAAGGTTTACGTCAAGAAGCCATCGAAATCTTTAATCAAAAAGGTTTTCCGACACGTAAAGACGAAGAATGGAAATATACAAATCTTGCTCCTTTGTTGAAGGTGGATTACAAATTGTTCCCAGAAGACGAAGTTGCAATTGAGTACAAAGACATCAAGAAATATTTGATTAATGATATCGATACGTACACAATCGTATTCATTAATGGAAAATATTCTTCGTTTTTGTCAAATACAACACATGATGAAGCTGATATTTGTGTCTTGTCAAGCGCAATGCATAAAACAACTCATCAAGCTGTAATTGAGAATTATTACGGAAAAATTGCGAAAAAAGGTGAAAGTTTAGTTGCTTTAAATACAGCTTTTGCAAAAGATGGAGCTTACATTTATGTTCCAAATAATGTAATTTTATCTAAGCCAATTCAGATTGTTTATTTCTCAACAGGAGCTTCTCAAGAAGCGATGTATCAACCACGTAATTTGGTTGTAGTTGGAGATAATGCGCAAGTTCAAATTATCGAAAGACATCAAACATTAGACGAAAAAGCAAACTTAACAAATGTTGTTTCGGAGGTGAATGTTGGACGTAATTCTGAGATTCATTGGTACAAATTCCAAAATGATTCTAACGATGCTTCTTTAGTTGATAATACATACATCAATCAAGAAAGAGATTCTCGTGCCAATGTATTTACGTTTGCTTTTGGAGGAAAAATTGTACGTAACAATTTGAATTTCTTCCAAAATGGAGAAAATTGTAACTCTGTAATGGACGGAATTACGGTGATTGATGGAAAACAACATATCGATCATCATACATTTGTGGAGCATAATTTCCCGAATTGTGAGTCGCACGAATTGTACAAAGGAATTTATGATGAGAAAGCGCAAGGAGTTTTCAATGGTAAAATCTATGTTCACAAAGAAGCGCAAAAATTGAATGCATTCCAACAAAATAATAATGTTTTATTATCTGATGGAGCTTCAATTAATACAAAACCTCAATTAGAGATTTTTGCTGATGATGTAAAATGTTCGCACGGATGTACAGTTGGACAATTAGAAGAAGAATCTTTGTTCTATATGCAACAACGTGGTATTCCAAAGAAAGAAGCGAAAGCAATGTTATTGTATGCCTTTGCTGCAGACGCTTTGCGACATGTACAAATTCCACAAATCTCAAATCGAGTTAACTCTATAATTGCAAAAAAATTAGGAGTTAGTTTAGATTTCGAATTATAAAATATAGTTCTGAGTTATAAGTAATAAGTTTTAAGTTGAACTTATTTTGAAATATAAAGTAAGTATTTGAAACTATTTTGAATACTTACTTTTTTATTACACATCACTCATAACTCATTACTCAAAACTTAAAAAAATGTCAATAGATATTCAACAAATAAGAAGTCAATTTCCAATTTTAAATAGAGAAGTCAACGGAAAACCATTGGTTTATTTAGATAATGGTGCAACTTCTCAAAAACCGAAAGTTGTTTTAGATGTTTTGGACGAATATTACGAAAAGTACAATGCAAATGTACATCGTGGAATTCATACATTAAGTCAAGAAGCAACAGATTTGATGGAAGAATCGCGTCGTAAGATTCAGAAATTTATCAATGCGAAACACGATTACGAAATTATTTTTACGCGTGGAACGACGGAAGGAATTAATTTAGTTTCTAATTCACTTCGTAATGTTTTATCAGCCGATGATGAAATTATTATTACCGAAATCGAGCATCATTCTAATATCGTTCCTTGGCAATTGTTGTGTCAGCGAACTGGTGCTAAACTAAAATATATTCCGTTAACTGCAGAAGGTATTTTGGATATTGAGAAGTTGGATGATTTATTGACAGATAAAACCAAATTAGTTTGTGTTAATCAAGTTTCAAATGCATTAGGTGTTGTAAATCCGATCAAAACAATTATCGAAAAAGCGCATGCAAAAGGTGCTTGGGTTTTGATTGATGCGGCACAATCTGCTCCACATACTGCAATTGATGTTCAAGCAATGGATTGTGATTTCTTGGTTTTTTCTGGTCATAAAATGTACGGTCCAACTGGAATCGGTATTTTGTATGGAAAAGAAGATATTTTGAATGAATTACCACCTTTCCACGGAGGAGGAGAGATGATAAAAGATGTAACAATGGAGGTTTCAACATACGCTTGTTTACCTTTCAAATTCGAAGCTGGTACACCAGATATTGCAGGAATTATCGGACTTGGAGCTGCGGTAGATTTTATCAATTCTATTGGAATGCAAACGATTCACGATTACGAAAAAGAATTGGTAGATTATACAATTCAACGTCTATCAGAATTTGATGAAGTGGAGATTTATGCAAAAGATGCAGAACATTCTGGCGCAGTTTCTTTCAACTTAAAATTTGACGGCGTTCATTCATCTGATGTCGGAATGATTTTGGATAAAAAAGGAATTGCTGTTCGTACTGGTCATCATTGTGCACAACCAATTATGCAGCATTTCAATATTCCGGGAACGGTACGAGCTTCATTCGCTGTTTATAATACAAAAGAAGAAATAGATACATTTATTGAAGGTCTAAAAACCGCGATTCGAATGTTAGGATAATTCATATTCCAAATTTATTTTGGAATCTTATAAAATAATAAAAGGGAAACATCACTGTTTCCCTTTTATTTTAAACGCTAAAGAAGTACAATTTCATCAATTATAATTTCTGTAATCGTTTTTTGTTGACCATCTTTATCTTGATAATCTCGGTAAGTCAATTTGCCTTCTATAGCAAGTTGCTTCCCTTTTTCTACATGTTTTTCGATCACATTTACAATTGGTCCGTAAGCAACTAAATTGTGCCACGTCGTTTGCTGAACTTTCTCACCTTTGCTATTTGTGTAGCTTTCGTTCGTTGCTAGACTAAATTTTGTAAACTTCTTTTCGTTTTCTAATGTTTTAACATCAGGATTGCTACCAACATTCCCAATTAGCTGAACTTTGTTTCTTAATGTACTCATGGCGATAAATAATTTAAAATTAATGTATGACCAAATTTAAGAAAATATTTTTAAAACATTCGTTTTTAAGCGTTTAACTTTTATAAAACATGTTCTTTATATAATTGATCCAAGGTTTTATCAAGGTTTGTTGTTTTACCAGGATGCGGACGAGAACTTTGGATAGACGAACTTCTGACAGCTGTTAACCAACGAAAACGTTCAGGGGTTTCGAAATTAGATACAGCAGATTCGGGATGAATTCCTTCGGCAATTTTAGACAAAGCATTCAAATTACTGTCAATAAAATCAAGATCTAATTCGTGGCAAAAAGCATTGATTCTACTATCATTAATAAAATATTTTACTTTCAAATAATCTTCTTTTTTCGAAAATAAAATTACTCCAACATTGATAAATTCTTCGCGTTCAACTTTAGGAACCAAACGAAGAATTGCATACTCATATAAGATTTTTTCTGGCATTATTCGCTTCGTTTATAAAAAGTTCGGAATGTTGTAATCGTGTTTTGATAAATGTTTTGTAAACCGTTCTCATTTCTTCGTGAGTAGCATGTGTAACTTCTGTTTCTAACCATTCATCAGGAATCAAATCGACAATTTTATCAATGATTTCATCATTCAAAATCACTTTAAATTCTGCATCAGCTTCTTCAAGTTTTGTAGCATTTTTCAATAGAACATGGTCTTTAATTGGCGTAAAGGGAGCAAGAGCTGCTTTTTCCCAATTGTCCCACGAATGATGAAAATAATAGGAAGCACCATGATCAATCAACCACAATTCTTTGTGCCACATTAACATATTTGTATTGCGAAAAGTACGATCAACATTCGTCAAAAAAGCATCTAACCAAACAATTTGAGAAGATAATTTATCATCAATTTTCATTACAGCAGGATCATAATTGATTGCACCAGATAAATAATGCAAAGCCAAATTAGTTCCTTCGCTAAATTTTAACAAATCCTGAATTTCTTCATCAGCTTCGGATTGACCAAAATATTCGTCCAAATTTGCAAAAACTAATTCAGGAACTTTAAATCCTAAAACACGTGCAATTTCTCCTCCTAACAATTCGGAAATCAACATGCGAGGACCATGACCAGCACCTTTAAATTTTAAAACATATTTAAAACCGTCATCTGCATCAGCTAGTGCAGGCAAAGAACCTCCTTCGCGTAAAGGTTGCAAATAGCGTTCAACGGTAACTGTTCTTAACTCAATCTCATTCATTTTCTAAAATTACGATGAAAAATTTAAAATAATTTTCACATTTATAATTTTTAAATATCACTAAACTTATAGACTTTTGAATGTTAAAATTTTTTAAAACAAAAGATAGTTGAGTAAACTTGTCAAAATAGGAAGATTTGTAATGCGTAAAAGTATGTTTGTCGTTGGATTAATAGCGGTTTTTACTTTGATCGTTGCATTGATTATTCAAGTTTTTACTTCGTATTACATTTACAATTATCAAGGAAATATTCCGTCAAATTATCGTGTGGCAGTTGTTTTTGGTGCAAAAGTGCAAGCTAATGGACAACCAACGCGTTTTCTAAAAGATCGTTTGGATGCTGCAATTCGACTTTATAAGGAAGATCAAGTGGATGTGATTTTACTTTCTGGAGAAAAACTTCACGAAAATTTTAATGAAATTGATGTGATGGAAAAATACTTGTTGGATAGAGGTGTCAAAATTGAAGATACTTATCTAGATGGAGCAGGTTTGGATACATATAGCACAATCTACAGAACCAAAAATATTTATCAATTTGATAAAGTGATTTTAATTTCTCAATCTTATCATCTCAAAAGAGCGCTTTTCTTAGGAAAAGTTTTCGGATTGGATTGTATTGGATATAATGCGGATAGCGGACCTTATAAAACGGAAGGTAAACAGAGTTTTAGAGAAATTTTAGCGAATATAAAAGCTTTGTTGGATATTGGGAATGAAAGAGCGCCAGAAGTGATTCTAGCGCCTAAAAAATAAAAAAAACTCCGCTCAAAATTTTGAGCGGAGTTTTTAGTTTAATATTCTGTTAAAGTAACAATATCAGTTGTAAAAGATGTTAATTTATCTTTTCCGTTTAAGAAAGTCAAATCAACAATAAAAGAAAACTGTGTTGTTTTTCCACCACATTTTTCTACTAATTTAGCACAAGCTTCGGCAGTTCCACCAGTTGCTAAAACATCGTCGTGAATTAGAACTCGCGCGCCATCTTTGATGTAATTCGAATTTACTTCGATAGTTGCTTGTCCATATTCCAAATCATAAGATTGACTAATTGTTGGAGGAGGTAATTTACCAGCTTTACGAATTAATACAAAAGGAACTTTTAATTTTTGTGCAATCTGAATTCCGTACAAAAATCCACGGCTTTCAATTCCACAAACAATATCCACTTTACCTTTTGCTTTTTCTACAAAAGCGTCTACAATTTCATTCGAAAGTTCAGAATTTAAGAACAATGGAGTAATGTCTTTGTAGACAATTCCTTCTTTTGGAAAATCGATAACGTCTACAATCGTTTGATTGATTTTTTCTTGAAGTGTTGACATTCGTTTTTAATCATGTTTTGTTAAGGAACAAATTTAATGAGAAATCATTTGCAAGAATTTGTTTTAACGAATAATTAATGATTCTAAATAATATTATAAACCTAAACTTGTCCAAATACGTTCTGGAATACGAACAGGACGACGAGTTTCGGCATCAATACAACATAAAATAGTGTATCCTTGATTAATTATTTTTTCCGCTTCATTATATATATTATAATCAAATCGAATGCGAACACCTTTGTCGCGCTCATGAACTGTTGTTTCAATTTCAATTAATTCATCGTACAAAGCGCTACCAATATATTTGGTATGCATTTCAATAATTGGCATCTGAATTCCCATTGCTTCCAATTCGGCATAAGGAAAACCACGCTCACGCATCAATTCTACACGACCAATTTCATAAAACTCAGGATAATTTCCATAATAAACCACTTTCATTTGATCGGTGTGTTTATATAGAATACGAGTTTTGGTGCGAAAAACATTTAATTGTTCGGTTTGTTCTATCTTCTCCATAATTTTCTAAAACATCATTTTAATCTTCAAAAGTAGAGAACAAAAAAAAGACTTTATCATTAATTATATAAAAAATGAAAAAGTCTATTCAGTAATTTTTTTGTAATCCATCCAACTAAAAGAAGTTTGCGAAGAATCTTTTTGCTCTTCTTTTAAAAAATCATATTGAATTTGAATAATCGTTTTGAAAGTGGGATTTGCTATTTCATAATAAAAAGTCCTTACATTTTCTTCTTCACCTTGTTCAATTCGTAAAAGAGAAAAATTATTTTTGATGCCCAAATCATTTAAATGATTTTCTACTTTGATAATTGCGAAGTCAATTTTTTCTTGTGTAATTTCCATAGTAATACAAAAATAAGAATTAATAGTTTTATAAGCCAAAATATGTCCGAAAAGATTATCTTTGCAGTACTTTTATTTTGTCTAAAACTACTTATTGATTATTTTGAATTATACAAAGTATTTTTTAATATATCAATACCTAAATCATTTTTTTTATTCAAAATTTGTTCACAATTTTGTAGAGAAGTGTTGATGAAAATTTAACATTGACTTTCAATATTTTACATTAAAACTTAAGCACTTTTGGACAATATTATGACGATAACTGCAAATTCTGTGTGGGAAAAATGCTTGTCTTTTATAAAAGATAACATTGCAGAAGATGCCTTCAATACTTGGTTTGTACCGATACGTCCGGGCAAACTAAATAATAATGTTTTAACAATACAAGTACCAAGTAAATTTTTTTACGAATGGCTAGAGGAACATTATATCAAAATTTTAAAAAGTGCCTTACAAAAAGAATTAGGTTCTGATGCAAAATTGGTATACAGTATTTTGATGGATCAAAAGTCGCAAGGACGTGAACCATTTACGGTACGTATTCCAAGTTCGAACAAAGAAAAACCTCGCCCACAAGAGGTAGAAGCGCCAATTAATTTGCAAGCTGGTAAAATGATGAATCCTTTCGTTATTCCAGGATTGCAAAAATTAAAAATTGATTCGCAATTAAATCATAATTATACATTCAATAATTTTATCGAAGGAGAATCAAATCGATTAGCTCGTGCGGCTGGTCGTGCGATTGCCAAACGCCCAGGAGGGACTTCGTTCAATCCTCTATTCATCTATGGTGGAGTAGGGTTAGGAAAAACTCATTTGGTGCATGCGATAGGTTTAGAAGTAAAAGATTTGCATCCAGATAAAACTGTTTTGTATGTTTCAACTGAGAAATTTACACAACAATTTATAGAAGCTGTAAAAAATAATAATCAAAATGATTTCATTCACTTTTACCAAATGATTGATGTTTTGATTATGGATGATATTCAGTTTTTATCTGGAAAAGCAAAAACGCAAGAAGTTTTCTTCCATATATTTAACCATTTACATCAAAGAGGAAATCAGATCATTTTGACTTCGGATAAATCTCCAGCAGATATTCAAGATATGGAAGATCGATTAATTTCTCGATTCAAATGGGGATTATCAGCCGATTTACAAAATCCTGATTATAATACACGTCTTTCTATTTTGAAACAAAAATTAGAAAACGATGGTATCGAATTTCCTGATGAAGTAATGGATTATATTGCACAAAATATTGATACAAATGTGCGTGAATTAGAAGGTTCATTAAACTCTATTATTGCGCAAGCAACATTAAATAAACGTGAAATTACGTTAGATTTAACTGCGCGTACGTTATCAAAATTAGTACAAACAGCTCGCAAAGAAATCTCGATTGATTATATTCAGAAAACAGTTTGTGAATACTTTAAAGTGAAGATTGAAGATATTCAGTCTAAAACACGTAAACGTGATGTGGTGCAAGCGCGTCAATTAGCAATGTATTTTGCAAAACAATATACAAAAGCGTCTTTGGCAAGTATTGGAACACAAATTGGTAAACGTGATCACGCAACAGTTTTACACGCTTGTAAAACAGTGAAGAATTTACAAGAAACGGACAAGCAATTCCGTGGTTATATCGAAGATATTTCACGTAAAATTGCAGATTAATCTATAAATATTTTTTCAATGAAAATTTTGATGGTTTGTTTAGGTAATATTTGTCGTTCTCCGTTGGCAGAAGGAATTTTACAAGCAAAGGTTGGCGACAATCATTTGGTAGATTCTGCTGGTACGGGTGATTGGCATGTTGGTGAACAACCAGATAGACGCTCGGTTGCGGTTGCTAAAAAATATGGTGTTGATATTTCTGATCAACGTGCCATGCATTTCAATCCAGTTTTTTTCGATGAGTTTGATTTAATCTTTGCAATGGATGAACAAAATTTAATCGATTTGCAACAATTGACTCGAAACGAAGAAGAGCAAAGCAAAATTAAATTGATCTTGAAAGATGGAATAGGGCAAACGCAAAATGTNNTCATCAAAAAATACAATCTTTAAAATTATACAATGAAAACGGCTAAAGTTTATTTGATTCCTTCACTTTTAGGTGAAAGCGAACACAGTAGAGTATTGCCTTTATACAATCTTGACGTTATTCGTGCAATTGATACGTTTGTGGTAGAAAACGAAAAATCTGCTCGTAAATTTATCAAACAAGTTTGCCCTGAAAAAGTTCAAGCCGATTTAGATATTTACATTCTAAACAAAGATACAGAGCCAGAAGAAATGTTAGATTTGATCAAATTATTGGATCAAAACAAAACGATCGGAATTATTTCCGAAGCTGGTTTACCTGCGGTTGCAGATCCAGGTGCACAGCTGGTAAAAGTTGCGCAACAGAAACGTATTCAGGTTGTGCCTTTGGTTGGTCCATCGTCTATTTTGTTGGCGTTAATGGCTTCTGGAATGAATGGTCAAAACTTTGCTTTTCACGGTTATTTACCAATCGATAAGACCGAACGTAAAAAGAAATTAGCACATTTAGAAGCTGAAAGTTCGAAGACTGGAATTGCTCAAATTTTTATGGAAACGCCTTATCGTAACAATCAAATGGTGGAAGATTTAACGAAGATTCTTCGTGCCGAAACTAAGATTTGTGTCGCGTGTCATATTACATTAGAGGACGAAGATATCCGAACATTATCTATTAAAGAATGGAAAAATGAAAAGTATGATTTTCATAAACGTCCTGCTATTTTTGTGATGCAAGCTTAATATAATTATAATTTAAAAAATAATAGATCAACACTTCGTGTTTCTTTTCGCGAGTCGTTTATCCAAAGTAAATAAAATAGCCAACTTAAATTTAAGTTGGCTTTTTGGTATAATCAGTTTTTGTGGTGGAAATAATTAAAGGTATTAAAATATTTTAACGATTAGATTTTATAATTTATTCAAATTCAACCTATATTTAAGTTAAAATCATCCAATATGAGAAAAATAGAACAACTTTTTAGTGAATATGGAGAAAGTCATCAAAATGGAACAAACAAAACCATTCATTGGATATGTGTTCCATTAATCTTTTGGACGATTCTTGGTTTTATTTCCTACATTCCAACACCGCATTTGTATGTTCAGAACTTTTGTTATATCAGTTTAGTCATTCATTGCATTGGTTATTGTTTCAATATTTTATTTTAGATTATCGGTTGTCGTTGGTTTCATTATGATTTTTTTGATGTTGATTATGGAATATTTTATTTCGTTGTGCAATCTTCAATTCGGTTCAAAATCTTGGTTAGTTTATCTGGTAGTATTTATTATCACGTGGATTTTACAATTTGTAGGTCACAAAATAGAAGGGAAAAAGCCAAGTTTTCTCAAAGATTTACAATTTTTGTTGGTTGGACCTATTTGGTTGTTAGGTTTTATTTTGAGAAAAGTTGGTATAAAGTATTGAATTATTTCTTACTCAAAATCTCATTTACTTTTTTCTCAATAGCTTCTGATAATCTGCTAAAACCTAAATCATTTGGATGAATTCCGTCTGTAGAACCTTCGTTATCCGAACCGATTAAATTATCACCTTTCAATAAATACAAATCTTTTACACCTTCTTTTATCAACGTATCGTATTGGGTTCGATAGGTTTGATTTTGTCTTGTCATATCTTCATGAGCGGTTAAATCAAATTTACTCATTGGTCGAATTAAGCTTTCAACCATCAAAATAGGAGTTTTTAGATGATGTTTTCGGAGTAATTTGACGAACGGAATTGTTCTACTTTTGATTTCTTCGGGTGAACTGTTCGGAACACAATCCAAGATAAACAAATCAACCTCTTGAATATCTTTAATCATTTCAGCCAATTCAATTTCAATTTTTGCACTTCCACTTAAACCAAGATTAATGAATTCATAACCTGTTTTTCGTGTTAAAATAGAAGGATAATTCATTCCAGGACGACTTGCCGAAGCACCTTGCACAATGCTTGAACCATAAACTACTACTTTCTTTTTATACGCAATCGGTTGATTGATAAAACTAGCAGAAGCATCAATTCCTATTTTTAAATCTGTAATTTCGTTCCAAAGTGGCAAATAAAGCATGAATTCCTTTTCTGCCTTTGATAAATTCTTGACGATATCATATTCACTTTTGATATTTTGTTGATTTGGTAAAGCTGCACCTGCAAAAATCCACTTTCCGTTTTCTTTGATATACAAGTCCAACCCACGCGCCATAATTCCAGTTGTATTCGCGCCCAAATAAGTAGAACGAGTTGTCCAATCCAGTTTTATTTGTGAAGTATTCGATTTGAATGTAACATATAATCCAGCGGGAGCAGTAAACAAACCTTTTACTTTTTCAGGAAGATTTGCGTATTTGTTGGTATCGATTCTATGGTAAAAAGGTGTATTATCAAAGGCTTTTCCTTGTACAATAAATTCTTTGTTCGTGATATATTTGATTTGTCCAACTACGTGAAAAGAACAAATAAGTGCAAAAAACAGAAAGAATTTTCTCATTGGTTATAATTGATTAAAGGTTAAAATTAAAAAAAGACTTCCAATTCGGAAGTCTTTTTTTGTTTCATGTGTTTGTCTTAAGCGTGTTTACACTTTAAGGTCTGTATGAGCGCCTAAAAGTGTTTTATTTTCTTCGATAATTGGATCAACCAAATCTTTTAAGAATTCTTCTGTTTGTTCAGAAGCAAATCCTGTAAAGTTTTTCGGATCTAATAATTCGACTAATTTTTCTTTATCAATTTTCACATTATCATCGGCAATGATACGTTCAATTAAATCGTTAGATTTTCCTTCCATTTTCACTTGTTTTGCAGCTTCCATAGAATGTGTACGGATAATTTCGTGTAATTCTTGACGATCTCCACCATTTTTAACACCTTCCATAATAATATATTCGGTTGCCATAAATGGTAATTCTTCCGCGATATGTTTCTCGATGATTTTAGGATAAACGACTAAACCATCTAAAATATTGTTCCAAATGATTAAAATTGCATCAATCGCTAAAAATGCTTGAGGTACTGCTAAGCGTTTGTTGGCAGAATCGTCTAATGTTCTTTCGAACCATTGTGTAGAAGCAACCATTGCAGGAGAAGTTGCCAAAGACATCACGTATTTCGCTAATGAAGCGATACGTTCTGAACGCATAGGATTGCGTTTGTATGCCATTGCAGAAGATCCAATTTGATTTTTTTCGAAAGGTTCTTCAATCTCTTTTAAATTTTGTAATAAACGTAAGTCGTTTGTAAATTTATGTGCAGATTGTGCAATGTTTGATAATAATTCTAATGCTTGTGCATCTATTTTACGATCGTACGTTTGTCCTGAAACTGCAAAAACATTTTTGAATCCGAAACGTTCAGATAATTTTTTGTCTAATGTTTTTACTTTTTGGTAATCGCCATCAAATAATTCTTTGAAAGAAGCCGCTGTACCAGTTGTTCCTTTTACTCCACGAAAACGTAATGTATCTATTCTGAATTCTAATTCTTCTAAATCTAATAAAACAGATTGTAACCAAAGTGTTGCACGTTTACCAACTGTTGTTAATTGCGCTGGTTGGAAATGTGTAAATCCTAAAGTTGGTAAATCTTTGTATTGACGTGCAAATTTTGCTAAACCATCAATCACATTGATTAATTGTCCTTTTACGTGTTGAAATCCATCACGAATTTGAATCAAATCTGTGTTATCGCCAACAAAAGCTGAAGTTGCACCTAAGTGAATAATCGCTTTTGCGCTTGGTGCAACATCTCCGTACGTATGCACGTGAGCCATTACATCATGACGAAATCTCTTTTCGTAAGCCGCAGCAACAACATAATCAATATTTGTTGCGTTATCTTTTAACTCTTGAATTTGTTCGTCTGTAATATCTAATCCAAGTTCCTTTTCAATTTCTGCCAAAGCAATCCAAAGCTGTCTCCATGTTGTAAATTTTTTCTCAGGAGAAAAGATATATAGCATTTCGTCGCTACAATATCTCGATTCTAAAGGATTTTGATACTTGTTCATTGTATTTGTTTGTTTTGTTTTTTAAAATTTTTTCAAAATGGTTTGCACATCTTTCACATAATAACCTTCGAAAAGGTAAGCGTGTATCAGCAATGGAAATAATTGCGCAATCGGTAAACGCTCTTCGAAATTTGGTGCTAAAGGATTATTTTCGTGATAAGCATCAAAAAATACATCATCAAATCCTCCGAAAAGCTTTGCAATAGCCAAATCCATTTCGCGATGACCATAATAAATTGCAGGATCTATAACCGAGAATTCGCCTTTTTTATTGGCTAAAATATTTCCATTCCAAAAATCTCCGTGCAATAAAGCAGGTTTTTCTTCTGGAAATATCGAATTCAATTGTTTACATAAATTCTCTGCAGATTTTATTTGTTTTGAATTGATTAATTGTTTGTTTTGCAATAGTTTCATCATTGGCATGATGCGATTTTTTGCATAAAATTCGCTCCAAGAATCTGTTAAACTATTTGGTTGAACGACAATTGCAATGTAATTATCTTCTGACCAACCAAATTGTTTACTAGTATTTTGATGAAGTTTTGCTAAATTTTTTCCTAAGTTTTCCCAATTTACAACAGTTGGAGTAGAGGTTTCCATCCATTCTAATAATAAATATTGAAAATCTTTTCCAGCTTCGCCAACATTTACCACTTTCGGAACCGAAAATGTTTTGGTCTTTTTGATGGTTTCTAAAGCACGTGCTTCTTTCTTGAAAAGATGAGGAAAGTTGTTTGCGGAATTTACCTTTAAAAAATATTTTTTATCAAACGATTCTAATCGAAAAGCATCGTTAATATCACCACCTTTCATCGGGACGATAGAATCTATACCTAAATTCAATTGTTTTAATCGTTCTAAAATCTCGTTCATAAAAATATCTCATAAAGTTATAGCCCAACAAAAGTCAGGCTATACTATTTAATTTATTAAAATAAAGTTGTTCTAATAATGTTTTGAGAACGCTCTGGTCCAACCGAAACTAAATAGACTTCGATTCCTAAGTATTTCTCAATGTAGTGAATGTAATCTTGCGCTGTTTGCGGTAACTCATCAAAAGATTTTACGTTTGTAATATCTTCTTTCCATCCTGGTAATTCGTCGTATTGCGCTTCGTAATCAGCTAATTTAGTTGTAGAAGAAGTGAAATAATCAATGATTTTTCCGTCTTCTGTTTTGTAACCTGTACAAACTTTTACTGTATCAATATTCGACATTACATCTAATTTAGTAATTACTAAATGTGTAATTCCATTAATCATACAAGCGTGTTTCAATGCAACTAAATCTAACCAACCTGTGCGGCGTGGACGACCTGTCGACGCTCCGAATTCGTGACCAACTTGACGAATTTGTTCTCCTAATTCGTTGTCCAATTCTGTTGGGAAAGGACCGTTACCAACGCGTGTACAATATGCTTTCGAAACTCCAATCAAATTTTTCAATTTTGTAGGAGGAACTCCAGCACCAACACAAACTCCACCTGTTGTTGGAGAAGATGATGTAACGAATGGATATGTACCAAAATCGATGTCTAACATTAATGCTTGAGCACCTTCGAATAATACATTTTTACCTTCGTCAATTGCGTGGTTAATTTCTAACTCAGAATCTAAGATACGTTCTTTCAAACGCTCACCATAAGCTAAATATTTTTCGTAAATGTCTTTGAATTTTAATGGTTCTTTATTGAATAATTTTTCGAATAAAGCATTTTTAACCACTAAATTTTCTTTGATTTTTTCTGCTAAAACTTCAGGATTTAATAAATCAATTGCACGAATACCAACGCGCGCTACTTTATCCTCATAACAAGGACCAATTCCGCGTTTTGTTGTACCAATTTGACTATCTTTTCCTGCAAATTCTTCACGATATTCGTCTAACAAAATGTGATAAGGCATGATGATATGCGCTCTTCTCGAGATAAAAACGTGATCTGTAGATAAACCTTTTGCTTCTAATTGTTCAGTTTCTGCAAAAAAAGCTTCAGGATTTACTACGACACCATTCGCAATAATACATTTTCCTTTGCATTGTAAAACTCCAGAAGGTAATAAGTGTAAGACAAATTTATCATCGCCTACATATACCGTATGACCAGCGTTGTTACCACCTTGGTAGCGTACAACATAATCCGATTTTTCGGCTAATACATCTGTAATTTTTCCTTTTCCCTCGTCACCCCATTGAAGACCGACTACTACGTGTGTTGACATATTGTTTGTTCGTTATTTGATTTGGAATAAAAATGAAACTAATCATCTTTTCTTGGTTCACTGCAAAGGTAATTTAAACCTTGTCTTAAACAAATTTAAAACTCAATTTAGCACGATTATTTTTCAAGATTTTGTTAATAATTTTTCAAGATAAAATTAACCGAAAAATAACCGAATCCATTCAAATAAAAAGCGTATTTTTACAAACTTTTACACCAAAAATTTCTATAATGAAAATTGAAATCTGGTCGGATGTAATGTGTCCGTTCTGTTATATCGGAAAAAAACATTTTGAACAAGCTTTAACGCAAATTCCTTATCAAGATAAAATACAGGTTGAATGGAAAAGTTTTCAGTTAAATCCTGATTTATCAAAAACTGAAATTACTTCTGTCAATGATTATTTAATCAAAACAAAAGGAATTTCGGAAGAACAAGTTTCGGCAATGAATAATCAATTGGCTGAAATGGGAAAAGCTGTTGGAATTGATTTTCAACAACAAAATTCTAAAGTTGTCAATACGGGTGATGCTCATCGATTGATTCATTTTGCGCAAACGAATGGAAAAGGTTCGGAAGCAGAAGAAAGACTTTTTAAAGCGTATTTTACAGAAGGTAAAAATGTAGCTGATTATGAAGTTTTGGCTGAATTGGGAGAAGAAATTGGTTTGAACAAAACCGAAGTTCTTGAAATGCTAAATTCTGATGCAAATGTTTTTGAAGTTGCTTCGGATATTTTAGATGCGCGTAATATTGGTGTTTCTGGCGTTCCGTTTTTCGTAATTGACCGTAAATATGCACTTTCTGGTGCTCAACCAGTCGAGTATTTCGTTTCTGCTTTGACACAAGCTTACGAAAAAGATCATTTGGACCAACCACAAAATGGTGCTTCTTGTGATGTAGACGGAAATTGTGATTAATACAATTTGCAAATAAATATAAAAAAGAGGCTGTCT
>NZ_DLJR01000010.1:0-11336 GCF_002484365.1 Empedobacter sp. UBA7611 | reverse complement strand
ATTTTTTCAGGACGTTACAATTGAATTTTACCTTCGTAGAAAACAGGATTTCCTTTTTCATCGAAACCAATTATAGTTAATTGATAATCTTTTGGTTTATCGTTGTTGAAATATTCTATTTCTGTGTCTTCTCCTGGAGCTGTATACAAATTAGGATTCCAAAATAAAGTACTTCTTATGTCATTCGGAACATCGTTGTAAAGCGATTCGTAATCATCATTGTTAAAATATGGAAGGGATTGATTATAACCACCAATCTGAATTAAATTATTTGGTAACATCGGCGTGTTATCAACTGGCGCATCACTTCCTCGTTTCGAATAAATTGCAATTGCATTTCCAAGTAAACCAGCACCTTTGAAAATTTTTACCATCGCAATATCTCTAGGATTAATGCTCGTTAAATTATCCGAAGTCATTTTCATTTCGTTCCAATAAATTGCAACTTCAGAATTTCTAATTTTTGGAACTCCGTTAGAAACCGTTAATCCTGCAACTCGTCCAGCTAAAAAGTCCATAATATTTGTATAACCTTCTATTGGCTGAGATTCGTTTACGAAATCTATCACAGTTTCGTTTATGTTATTGAACATTCCGCTACTTAATTCATTGTTCAGCTTCTCAGTTTTCGATTTTTTATCCGCTTTTACAACAACTTCTTTCAGACGAATACTTTTATCATTGATGATTTTGATGTTCTGTTTATACGTATTCTGCTTCTCGACTTCTTCTTTATTCGTAATTTCTTCTAATAAATAAGGCGTTGCAGGCAATTTGGATTTATAACTTGTACTTTTATAATTTGGCACAACAGATAAAGTTAAAGTTCCGTTGTTGGCAGATTTTCCATTTTCCGAATTCAAGAAATAATTCATCGCCATTGGCCCATAATAAAACAAATTATTCATCTCGAAGTTTCCTTCATAATCAGTATCAAGCGTTGCAAATTCTTTTCCATTATTCTGCATTTTATAAATAATACTCAACGAAGCATTGCTCAATTCTCTCCCGTTATTATATGCTTTCACTTTGTAGGAAAGATATCTACGATCGTTGTCAATAGTAGGTTTTACGATATTTCCAACCACTAAATCTTCCCAATTAAATCTTTTCCATTTTTCTGTTATTAAAAGCGCATCCAGATTTTCTGAGAATTCATTATTTTTAAAATATTGTGTAGGATGATTAATTTTCGAACTAAAATCTCGCGTCAATAACATTGCAGAAATTAAATTGTCTTCATCATTATTTTTTTGATCTTTGATAACAGCCGAAAAATTAATTTCTTCAGGATATTTTACCTTAATTGTGTTTAATTCTCGTGGATTAGCCGTTGTTTCGAAAGAAATTTCAGGTTTTTTGTACGATTCTTTTGGATTGATAAATATCAAACGATTGGCAACTTCAATATCATTTGCATCAAAAATGGCAATGTTCAAAATACCTTTATCATTGTCTAAAACCTCTTTTGGAACATAAGTTGAAACCGATTCCACACTTTTTACAATTTGAGAACTCATTACAAGTTCATTATTAATTGTTCCAATAATTTTATGATTCAATAAAGGATTTTCTTGATTGATGCTTTTTAATTGGATCACAATGTCTTTGCTATTTCGAACAACTTTCATCAGAATCCCATCTTTTTTAGCTTCAGGTAAATCAATAATTTGTTGATTTCCTTTTTCGTCATTTAATTGTACTTGATAAGATTTGCCTTCTTCTGCTCTCAACGCAAAAGTCGCAACGTTTTCATCTAGATTATCAAATGTTGTAATTTTATTGGTAGGATTATTTTTCTCGAATACAAAACCATTCCATTTTTTTGGTAAATCTCCGTCCGATTTTAATCTTACAGCAAATTTAGTTGTCTGATTTTGAATAAAATTTCCACCTTCCGCAAAAGCTTTTGCATTCCATTTTAAATTTGGATTTGGAACAAGTTTTAACTTAGAATTTGGATTATAAATCTTGACTTGATTGATATGTTGAAATTCTTCCGAAAAAAAAGTCATGTAAGTCGTATAGGCTCTTACAAAGTAAACTCCTTCCTCGTTTTCGTTTTTGGTATTTAGCGTTCCGTCACTTTCACCGTTCACAATCGGAACCAGTTTTCGGTCGATTAATTTTTTGTCTTTATTGTATAATTCTACAATAAGATTTGTAGAAATTAAGCTCGGTTTGTAGCCATTTAATGTATAAGCTTTGAACCAAATATTGTCGCCAGCAATGTAATTTTCCTTATCAAATAATAAATAAACTTTTTCTTGAGCGTAATTTGTATCCAGACTTTTTATAGCCGTTTCTAATTTTGATTGCGCAAAAGTTGTAATCGAGCAAAAGTATAATGCGAGTAAATAAATATATTTCATGCGAGAATGATTAATCTAATAGAATGAATTTGAATTCTTAAAATTATCATTATTTAGACGATTTTCATTCAAATATTTTATTAAAGTTTATCATAACTTTTGATTGAATGACGATTTTTCTTCTCGAATAATGTTAATTTTTGTTAATGAATTTAATTAAAAGACTTTAAACAAAAAAAAACCTCGAGAATTTCTCGAGGTTTTGATTTATAAAGAAATGTTGTTAGATTAAATTCCGTCAACAATTGCATTTAATGTTGCAGATGGACGCATTGCAGCAGTTGTTTTAGCAAAATCTGCTTTGTAGTAACCACCAATATCTTGAGGTTTACCTTGTGCACCAATTAACTCTTCGTTAATTTTTGTTTCGTTTTCTTCCATAGCTTTTGCAACAGGAGCAAATTTAGCAGCTAAATCAGCATCTTTTGTTTGATTTGCTAATGCTTCTGCCCAGTACATTGCTAAGTAAAAGTGAGAACCACGGTTATCGATAGTTCCTAATTTACGACCTGGAGATTTGTCAGTCGCTAAAAATTTAGCATTTGCTTCATCTAAAGCATCAGCTAAAGTTTGAGCTTTTGCATTTCCTTGTGTTTGAGAAACGTGCTCTAAAGAAGCTTGTAATGCTAAGAATTCACCTAAAGAATCCCAACGTAAGTAACCTTCTTCTACGAATTGTTCGATGTGTTTTGGAGCAGATCCTCCCGCACCAGTTTCGAATAATCCACCTCCGTTCATTAATGGAACGATAGATAACATTTTAGCAGAAGTTCCTAATTCTAAAATTGGGAATAAATCTGTTAAGTAGTCACGTAAAACGTTACCAGAAACAGAAATAGTATCTTTTCCTTCTCTTGCACGGCTTAAAGTTTCTTTCATAGCGTCTTTAACGTCCATGATACGAATATCTAAACCTGTTGTATCGTGATCAGCTAAGTATTTTTCAACTTTTTTGATGATTTGTTGATCGTGAGCTCTTCCTTTATCTAACCAGAAAATTGCAGGAGTATCAGATAAACGAGATCTGTTAACTGCTAATTTAACCCAGTCTTGAATAGGAGCATCTTTAGTTTGAGACATTCTGAAAATATCAGAAGTTTCAACTTTTTGCTCTAATAAAGTGTTTCCGTTTGCGTCTTCAACTTTGATTGTTCCGTTTGCAGGAGCTTGGAAAGTTTTGTCGTGAGAACCATATTCTTCCGCTTTTTGAGCCATTAATCCAACATTAGGAACAGAACCCATTGTTGTAGGATCTAACGCTCCATTTGCTTTCATATCGTCTACAACAGCTTCGTAGAAACCAGCGTAAGAACGGTCTGGGATGATCGCTACAGTATCTTCTTCAGCACCATCTTTGTTCCACATTTTACCTCCGTTTCTTACTAATGCAGCCATAGATGCATCAACAATAATATCAGAAGGAACGTGGAAGTTAGTGATTCCTTTATCAGAATTAACCATTGCTACACGTGGTCCGTTTGCTAAATCAGCTTCAATTGCAGCTTTAACTTCTGCTTCTTGAGGTTGACCTTTTATTTTTTCGAATAAATCTGCTAAACCATTGTTTGGATTAATATCTAATGCTTTGAAAGTATCAGCATATTTTACGAAAACATCTTTAAAGAAAGTTTCTACGATAGCTCCAAAAATAACTGGATCAGAAACTTTCATCATTGTTGCTTTTAAGTGAGCAGACAATAATACGTTTTTGTCTTTTGCTTCTTGAATAGCTTCTTGAACAAATGATCTTAAAGAGTTTAAGTTCATTACAGAAGAATCAATTACTTCTCCAGCTTTTAAAGGTGCTGCTGATTTTAATTCTTGAACAGAACCATCTTCTCCGTAAAATTTGATTGTATATTCAGTTGCGTTTTCTAATGTAGTTGAATTTTCAGTACCATAGAAATCACCGGATTTCATGTAAGCAACTTCTGTTTTGCTGTCTGTAGCCCAAGCTCCCATTTTGTGAGGATTAGCTTTTGCATAGTTTTTAACAGCTTTCGGTGCACGACGGTCAGAGTTTCCTTCACGTAAAACTGGATTTACAGCAGAACCTAAAACTTTTCCGTATCTAGCTTTGATTGCTTTTTCATCTTCATTTTTTGGTTCAGCTGGATAATTTGGTACAGCAAAACCTTTCGCCTGCAATTCTGCAATCGCTTCGTCTAACTGAGGAACAGAAGCCGAAATATTAGGTAACTTAATGATATTTGCTTCCGGAGTAGTCGCCAAAGCTCCTAATTCTGCTAAAGCATCAGGAATTCTTTGTTCTTCTTTTAAGAATTCAGGGAAATTAGCTAAAATACGTCCAGCTAAAGAAATATCTGGAACTTCGATTGTAATATCAGCTGTTTTCGTGAATCCTTGTACGATTGGCAAAAATGAGTGAGTTGCCAACATCGGAGCTTCATCCGTAAGTGTGTAATGAATTTTTGACATTATGTTTTAAATTTTTTTGAGACTATTTTAATAATAGTCAATTAAAAATACATTTTTTCAATTTTGAATGCAGAAACTGCAAACTTTGCAAATATACAATATTTAGCAGATTAAGTTGACCATAAATCAATCATTTACACTAATTTTAGTATAATATTTAACATGATTTTTGATAGGTAGTCAAGTTGATAATTTATTGAAAGAAAATTGTTCAAGTTGATAATTTTTGACTGATTTTTTTTTCAACTTCATGTATAAGTTCACTTTTGAAAAAATCGTCTTTTTAATTCTTCTTAAGAAACCAATTTTTATAAACTTAGTTTCTTTCTTAATTTTGCATAAAACAATTCTTTTGAAACAAAATTTAGTGACAATCGCATTTTATAATGTCGAAAATTTTTATTCTAAATCTTCAGACGAATCTTTTTTACCCAGTAATTTTATCAAATGGAAAGATAATCGTTACGATACAAAGGTGAATAAGATTGCTTTTTGTATTTCTAAAATTGGCAAATTAGAAATAAATGAATTGCCATATTTGGTTGGTTTGGCTGAGGTTGAAAATGAAGAGGTTTTGCAAGATTTGATTCAAAATGATTTTTTGAAAGATGGCGATTATAAAACACTTTTATATGAATCATTAGATGAACGAAAAATAAATGTTGGATTAATTTATCGTCAACAATTTTTTGAAGTTTTAGAAAGCGAACCAATTAGATTTGTTTTTAAAGATCAGTTTGACACAAAATCTTATACACGTGATATTTTGTATGTAAAAGGAAATTTAGTTGGGAAAATAGTTCATCTTTTTATTGTTCATTTACCTTCTAAAATTGATAAAGAAATCAATCAATTAAAGCGTCAACATATTTTTAAAACGATTCGAAAAAGAATTAACAATTTGTTAACCGAAAATTATTCGGAAAAAATTGTTGTGATGGGAGATTTTAATGATTCTCCAACAAATTCTGACTTAATTGATGAATTGGATACACGTTCTAAACAAGAAGAGATAAACCGAAATGAATTATTCAATCCAATGGTCAGTCTACAATCGTATAAAAGAGGCTCGATGATCTTTAAAAAACAATGGATGTTATTTGATCAACAGCTTTTTTCGAAAGGATTTTTTACTTCTCAATCAAATTTAGAATATATAAAAACAGATATTTTTGATGCTGATTTTTTGAAGAATACAGGCGGAAAATCAACTGGTTTGCCATTCAGAACTTTTGTTGGCGGAAAATATTTCGGTGGATATAGCGACCATTTTCCCGTTTATACCATTTTAAAATATTAAATTTGTAGCGGTATAATTTTAAGAATAGGTGAGAATCCACGAAAATGGTCAGGTTGAGATTGACGGAATCGATAAGTTGATTCTGAATGCCTTTATGGACAATGCTAATATACCTGTTTCGCAATTAGCAAAAGAATTAGGTATATCAAATACGGCAGTTCATCAACGCATCAAGAAATTAGAAGCTTCTGGTGTGATTGATTCAACTAAAGTAATTGTAAATCCAGCAATTTTAGGTTATTCAACGATGTCATTTGTTGGTGTTTTTATGGACAAACCTTCTTCTTATAAATTAGTTGTGAAAGCTTTGGAAGAGATTCCAGAAGTAGTGGAAGCTCATTTTACAACGGGAAATTACGGGATTTTCCTTAAAATTTTGAGTCGTGATAATCTACATTTAATGAATGTGTTGAACAAAAAAATTCAGCAAATTGATGGCGTTACACGTACAGAAACTATAATTTCGTTGGAGCAACCAATAGATAGACAAATAAAACTTTAATATACAAAGATGAATATTAATCAATATTTAGACTCGACGTATCTTAAAACACCTGAACAAGCAGGTATTTCGAATTCTGATACATTAGAGATGGTGCATAAGTTAGCACAAGAAGCTATTGATAATGATATCTATGCGGTAATGATTCGTCCTGATTATGTAAGATCAGTTCGTGAATTATTGGATGAGAAAAAATCGAATGTTGTTTTGGGAACTGTAATTGGCTTTCCTGAAGGGACTTACGATTTGAATGAAAAGTTGAGAGAAGCGCAAAAAGCAATTGCTGATGGAGCCGATGAATTAGATTTTGTAGTAAACTACGAAGCGTTCAAAAAAGGTGATAGCGATAAAGTAAAAGAAGAAGTAGAAGCTGCAACATTAGTCGCATTGCGTGAAGGTAAAGTTGTAAAATGGATTATCGAAACTGCTGCTTTAACAGATGAACAGATTGTTGCTATAACACAATTAATTCGTGATACTGTTTTAGAAAAAGCAGGTGAAGAAAAAGCATCAAAAGTTTTTGTAAAATCTTCTACAGGTTTTTATAAAACTGAAAATGGAGAACCAAATGGAGCAAACGAGCATGTTATTAAATTGATGCTTGAAAATTCAGGTTCACTTCCAGTGAAAGCTTCTGGTGGAGTTCGCACAACAGAAGAAGCTGAAAAAATGATCGCTTTAGGCGTGAAAAGAATTGGAACATCATCTGCTTTAGCGATTGTAAAAGGAGAGCAAGGAGCAAAAGGTTATTAGAAAATTTCTACATTATAATACATTTAAAAGTCTCAATATTTATTGAGACTTTTTTTTATTCATTTAAAATAAGCTTTCTTTTTTAGTTAATTTTTTAAAATACTTAAATAGCATATTGTATTTTATTATTTTTGGAGTACTAAAATTATAACTATATTTAAATCAATTAATTTGGTTAAAAAAGGTCGTAATTTTGCATTGATAACACTGATAAAATAGTATAGACGTATGTTGTTGAATAATCGTAAAGTTTATAATAATTTGATTTTTGATGTAGGTATAACTGCATTTGAATTGAATGATATCCTACATACAGAAAAATTGAGAAAAGAGTTATCTGTTGATGAGTATTTTGGAATAATCTGGTCTGGTTCTAAAAAATTTGTTCATAAAATAAATGGAAAAGAATATTCGATTCCTAAAAACCATTTTCTTTTTATAGCTCCCAATATCTCTCAAGAATTTGTGAAACAAATTACTCGTACTGATGCTTATTATATTGTTTTCAAACAAGAATTTTATTCAAAATCAATCGAAGAGAACTTGAAGTTAGAAAATTCTACACTTTTTTCGCGAGATATTATAAATATTGTTGAGAATACAATTTGTTCTGCTCCAATTTTTGAGGCTAATTATTTGCAATATTTCTTTACTGCATTCGAAAATGAATTAGATATGAAACTTGCTCATAACCTTTTGGAACGTATTATTATCAATGGTCAAATGGAAACATTTGATATGCAAAGCCAATTTATACAAGATGATTTTGATGTAGAACTTGCGACAAAATTCAAAAAACTTTTGCAAGAAAATGTCAAGGAAAATAAACAAGTATCTTTTTACAGTGATAAACTTTTTATTACAAAAAGAAGGTTAGATAAAGCAACTCAAATCGTTTTTGGAAAAACAGCAAAAGGAATGATTGTTGAAGAATTGATGAAAAATGCAAAGATTTTATTAGTCAACTCAAAAATGTCAATAAAAGAGATTGCGCTGGAACTCAATTTCCTTCAAGAAACCAATTTTACTGCGTTTTTTAAGAAAAACACGGGGATTTCTCCGACTAAATTCAGACAAGGCACTCGGAATTAAATGGTTAGAAATGTCGTTTTTCATCATCTTTTGGTATGATTTAATCTTTTAAGAATAAAAAACAACTTCTACATTTGCATCGCATTTGAGAATAACCAATCTTAAATATATAAACTACCAGTTTATTTAACAAATATTTTTTAATAAATTTTTAACAAATTTTAAAATGATGAAAAAATTAGCATTTTTTTTAACAATTTTCTGTGGATTAGTTTCTGGAACAGCTTTCGCTCAAGATCCGACTACGACTGGGCCTGGGCCTAAAACAGCAACAGCAACATTAAACGTAAAACTAAAGCCAATTCAAACAATTGTTATTGGTGGTAATAATACAGTTGATTTAGTATATCAGACTAAAGATGATTATTCTAAGGGTGTAACTGCAAAAATGGACAACCACTTAATTGTATATAGTACTGGTGGTTTTGCTGTTAAAGTAAAATCTGAAAATGAAAATTTAGTTTTTACAAAAGACGGAACAACTGATAAAATCGATGTAAATACAATTAACTTAGTAGCAACTTTAGGTACAGGGAATCAATCAGGATCAACTTTCAGTGCAGTTACATTAGATAAATCAGACAAATCCTTGATTTCTAGCCAAGTTGGTGGTACAGATTTAAAATTCAACGTTGCGTATAACGGAAAAGGAAACAACGATTATGTAAACAAATATTACAATGTTGAGAATCCTAATGTTTATACAACTACTGTAACTTATACAATTGAGGCACAATAATATAAAAAACAGGAAGTGGTATTGAAAAATATCACTTCTTTTTTTGCTTATGAAAGTTCTTCGTTTTTTAACAATCGTTTCTTTTTTAGCATTAATCGTTTCAACTAAGATTAGTGCACAATCAGGTATTTCTGTAAGTCCACCAAGGACTTATTTTGCGTTAAATCCTGGTGAGTCTGAGCGTAAAAAGATTATGGTAACCAATGTAAGTGATGCACATACATTAGAGTTGTCTGTTTCTTTTAATGATTGGAAGTATGATGAGTTTGGAGGTAATGTAGTCTCTGAACCTAATACTTTACCAACAAGTAATGCAAACTGGATCACAGTTTTACCAAGTAATACATTTACACTTTTGCCAAAAGAATCGAAAGAAATAGAAGTTCTGATGCAAGTTCCTGAAAAGATAAATGCAGAGAGTGTGCATACAGCAATGATGTACATCACGCAAACAAATCCGATCGATGGACAAAACAAAAGTGGAGAAAATATTAAAATCTCGATTCGTACAGGTGTCAAAATTTATCAACGATTAAATATTGCACGTGATACAAATGTAGAGTTTACAAATTTTGTTTACGATAAAACTGAAAATCGTTTGGTGCTTAATATTTCCAATGAAGGAAATGTTTGGAGCGAAGGAACGATTACAAATGAAATCATTAATCAAGAAAATGGTCAACAAACAAAATTGCAAGATGCAGTTTTCTATAGTTTACCCAATGATAAAAGAATTGTATATATACCATTGCCAAAGGATTTGCCAAAAGGCTCGTATATTGTTACCTCAACTTTAAGTTTTGAGAAAGATGATCAATTGAAAATTGCTGAATTGACGTTCTCAAATGATAAATAGTAACTTGTTTCAGAAGATAGTTTCAACCATAACATTATTGTTGACAATGGCAGTTTCTGCTCAGTTTACGTTAAATGCTCATAATAATGGTTGGGTGCAAGTAAATGGAAGTAATGGAGTTACGACGGCTAATGTTGTGGCTGTAGAAATGCACATGTCTGGTGCTTTAAATTATAAAAATTGGTCTTTAGTTGCGCGTGTTGTTTCGCCTATTGTAAATTCTGAGAAAAAAGAATTTCCTGTCGAAAAACTGAAGCTAAAATTTAATAATTATACAACTTCTCAATATTATTCAGAGAATTATCCTACAATAAATCAATTAGGAGTTATTCAGAATAACATCGCGATGAGTTTTTCTCCAAATTATTTTATCCGAAATTCTCCTTTAACAATTGCAACACCAGCAGGAAAATATGGTGCAATTGTACTGAATTATGATATTGTGATTGATGCAGGAGCATATCTAAATCCTCTAAAATCATGGAACAATTATCCAATTCAATTCGAGTTTTCTTTATTGAATGAATTTGGAACCCTGATTGGTAAAAGTCTTTTTCCGATTGAAATGCAAATTAGTCCAAACGGAAATTACGAATCAGCTCCGACGTTTTCTATTGCGGTCGATGGTTCTGCTGTAAATGCAGAATTGGTTTTCAATACAATACAAGATTATAGAAATGGTGTAAAGAAAGAATATCAAAACGGCTTAATTGTTTCTTCTGATACTGCTTACGATATTCAAGTTTCGTCGCTTAATCAATATTTACAATCGAGTGATGCACAGAATTTGGAATTAAATTCAATCAATGTTCAGATAAAAGACACCGAAACAAATAATCTTTCTAAGGAAATAAAACTTTCGAATTACAATCAATCATTGATGACGAATAGTTCTAAAACGGCTTCAAAAAAGTACAATATTATTTATTCTACAACTCCGTCGGATAATAAAATTTTGAATAGCAAACCTGGGAATTATTCAACTTCTTTGCTGTACACGATTACACCTTTGTAAAACAATATGTTCTTTTCAATTAATTATTTTCGAAGCGTATTTTTTATTCTGCTTTTCCTTGTTAGCGGACAAAACTTACGTGCTCAAACAATAAATAACGGATTGAAATTTAGTACAATAAAAGAAGTTAAATTAGAAGATAGCAACAACTTTTCTGTTATTCTTCAATTAGAAAATACAACCAATGATACGATAAATGCTCGTCTGGGACTTAAAATTCCTTCGGCTATAAGATCGTATTCGCAAGATTGTAACGTCCTGAAAAAAT
>NZ_DLJR01000064.1:0-62880 GCF_002484365.1 Empedobacter sp. UBA7611 | reverse complement strand
CCACCAAGGCATCCACTTCTAAGAAAGAAGTTAGAGCGGGAAACGGGACTCGAACCCGCAACATTCAGCTTGGAAGGCTGACGCTCTACCAATTGAGCTATTCCCGCGATTGTGAGTGCAAATATAGAACAGCTTTTTTAATTACAAAACTTTTAGGAAACATTTTTTTCATAATTATTTTACATCAAAAGCTAAGTTTCTCATCATAATATTTTTAAGCACTAAAATAATTTTACTTTTCTTTGATTAAATTATTTTGAACATTAAAAATTCATCTTAAATAATTGCATTTTTCCAGATTTCAATCAATCGTTCGTAAGAAAATTGAGCATTTGCAGGACTTGTGCTTGGCAAAGAAATATACTCAATAGATGTTTTTTCATCAAAATATTTCCAAAATAATTGTTCTGATTTCTTTCCATTGAAAATTATTTTATCAATTGTAGGATATTCATTCAACAATTCATCAATCTGATTTGGCAAAACATTTTTCATATCCACATCCATGCTTCCTTTTCGTTCAGCAGAATGTGCAACATCCCAAAGCGCAAACTTATTCTGTAAAATAAGTTGTTTTCTTATTTCATAATCTTCTGAAAATTCTGTCTCAAAAATCTCAAACATCATTTTCCAAAATCGATTACGCGGATGTCCATAATATTGATTAACTTCTAACGATATATCACCAGGTAAAGAGCCAAGAATTAATGTTTTTGGTAGTTCTGATATAATTGCAGCAAATGATTGTTTATGCATTTTGTTTTATTCTAAAAATATAATGTACAAAAAAAGTGCTACAGTTTGTAGCACTTTTTTTTCTATTTCTATCATTAGATAATTTGTTCAGAAACCTCCTCCCACTCTAACATTTTTTTGTCTAAATCATTTTTCAGATTCGAGTATTTATCTAATTCTTGTTGCGTTTGCGAACCTGCATGCAACTTATTTTCTAAATCGGCAATCTTCGTCTCTAAATCAGAAATCTCCGTTTCTATTCTTGACAATCTATTTTTAAGACGTTTTTGCTCTTTCTCTTCCTCAAAAGATAAAACTCTTTTCGCTTGTTCTATTTTAACCTCAATCGGTTTCTCTTCTTTTCGTGCAGCCAAACTATTTCCTTTCTCCACTTCACGGAAACTTCCCGCTTTTATTTGCGCCAAATAATCATCAATTCCAGAAAGATATTCTTTCACTTGACCATTACGGAAATCGAACACTTTATCTACTAAACCTTCTAAAAATTCACGGTCATGAGATACTAAAATCAAAGTTCCAGAATATTTTTGTAAAGCTTTTTTCAACAATTCTTTTGATACAATATCCAAGTGGTTCGTTGGCTCATCCATGATTAATACATTGAATGGACGTAACAATAATTTACACAACGCCAAACGATTTCGCTCACCTCCCGAAAGAACCGAAACTTTTTTCTCAACAGCATCACCACCAAACATAAATGCACCTAAATAATCGCGAACATGTTTACGTGTTTCTTCTGTTGCAGAATTTTCTGCTTCTTCTAAAACCGTTAATTTATCATTCAAAACATGTGCTTGATTTTGGGCAAAATATCCGATTTCTACATTATGTCCATGTTTTATTTTGCCTGAATGCTCTTGTTCGTTGATAATCGCACGCGATAAAGTCGTTTTTCCTTGACCATTTTGACCAACAAAAGCTACTTTTTCTCCTCGATTAACATAAAAAGAAACATGATCAAAAACTTGATGATCACCAAAAGCAACACCTACATCATCTAACTCGAAAATAATTTTACCTGGCTGAACAGCATCCACAAAACGGATATTCATTTTCGTTACATCATCATTTTCAATTTCGATGCGTTCTATTTTATCTAATTTTTTGATTAATGATTGCGCCATCGAAGCTTTATTAGCTTTTGCACGGAATTTTGAAATTAAATCTTCCGTGTGCTTAATCATTTGCTCTTGATTCTTCTGTGCTTGCTCTAATTTTTCGCGACGATCTTCACGCAATTCTAAATAACGCGTATAATTCGCTTTAAAATCAGAAATGTGGCGATTTGCAATTTCGATTGTACGATTAGTTACGTTATCCAAAAATTGACGGTCGTGCGAAACCAACACAACAGCTCCAGGATAATCTTTCAAGAAATCTTCTAACCAAACAATCGAATCGATATCCAAATGGTTGGTAGGCTCATCTAAAAGCATTACATCATGTTTTTGCAACAATAGTTTTGCCAATTCAATTCGCATTCTCCAACCTCCAGAAAATTCTTCTGTTGGGCGATGAAAATCTGAATTTTTGAATCCTAAACCAATTAAAATTTGCTCGATTTCAGCATCTTTTGTGTAACCACCTAAAAGTCCGAAACGTTCCGTTAAATGCGAAATATCTTCAATTAATTTTCCGTATTCATCAGATTCGTAATCTGTTCTTTCAGCTAATTCTTTGTTTACAAAATCAATACGTTCCTGAATTTCAACCAATTGCTCAAAAGCAGAATCCGCTTCTTGCCAAACAGTTCTTCCTTGTACAAAATCAATATCTTGCGATAAATATCCGATTGTAACGTCGCCTTCGTAAACAACTTCACCTTCTGAAGATTGCTGACTTTTGGCTAAAATTTTAAGCAAAGTAGATTTTCCTGCTCCATTTTTCCCTACCAAACCAACACGGTTTCCTTTGTTGATGCGGAACGAAACGTTTTCGAATAAATATCTACCCGCAAAATAAACTCCTAAATTTTGTACTAATAACATTTTGCAAAAATACAATGTTTTTTGTTAGATGAAAACTTATCTCAAAACTATAAGTAGTATATTGTGAAAGTGTTTTAAAAATAACAATCACCTTTCAATTAATGATTATGAGTAAAATTATTATTGTTCCTATTAATAAAGAAGCTGAATTAAAATTAGATTATGATACAGCTTCTCCAAACGAATTAATCGAAATTAGGTTAAATGAATCAGAATTTAATATTTTATGGAAGAAAGGTGTTTTTGATTTAATTAATCAAACTTGTAATTCAATAATTGACGATTATGAAGACGAAAAAATTAATAATTTAGTTTTAATTGAAAACACTTATAATCAATTGAAGAAAACATTTCCTGAATGTAAAAATATTATCAATATATTTCATAAAGCATTAGAACTTAAAACAAGTATTCATTTCTATTTTTAATAATATTAAAATCATTTATGAAGATAATAATTGAAAGTTGAAATGAAGGATTTCAAAAAGTAGCTTTAACACAATTACAAATTGACTTACTAAAACTATCATTAAAAGTTGCTAAAAGTAATGTTGACAAATTGTTAAATGGACATTCAATAATAATTGATATCAACGATGAACAATTAGCTTTAACTTTTGTAGAAGAAGCCAAAAATATTAATGCTAATTGTAGAATTTTGTATTGATTTTTTTAAGGTTTTAAACGATAACTCAAAAAATACAAAACAAAACTGATTAAAATTGAAAAAGTTGCTGGCACAAAATAAGCCAATGCAAGATTTTTGGTTGCAATAAAATTAATTGGAAGATTGATTAATCTGAATTGAAAAACTAAAAAACACAATACTACTATCGTTACCGCTATTTTCCAATCGTAATTACGCTTGTGGTTAATCACTGAACATAAAATATACGCCAAAACAATTCCTACAAAACTCAAAATAGTTTTCATTGTAGCTAAATGTTTTAGTTTTTCGCTGATTCCGAATTCATCACTTTTTCTGACCAAAAAAGCAAAATTATCTTTACCCATTGAATGAACTAATTCAATCAAATCTAATTCAGCCAAAACGTAAAATTGTTGAATTCCTAAGAATAACAAAACGCTTGCTACGAGTTGAATTGCGAATATTTTTATGTTAAAGTTTTTCATTCAAAATAGGTTTAAAATCGATCATAGAAACGCGCAATGTCCGCTTCTTTATCAATCGGTTGATTATTTTCTAAAAATTCGTACAAATCATCCACCATCACAGGCGCTAACATTGTTCCACGCGTTCCCATTCCATTCAAACAAATCAATTGTTGATACGTTGGATGCGCTCCAATAATCGGACGACGATCGACAACCGTTGGACGAATTGACGCATGTTGTTCCACAACTTCAAAATCATCTTTAAAAAAATTCTGAACACCTTCAACCAAATATTGTTTTGCATCCTCAGTATTTTTATAATTCACATAATCGCGATCGTAAGTTGCGCCTACAAAATATTGATTATTTTCTAAAGGCATCAAAAATTCTTTTCCTTTCACAACTGCTTCGGGTAAATTGGCATCAATTTCAATTTTCAACACTTCGCCTTTTACACCAATTACAGGTAAATTTTTGAAATAAGGATTGTTCAAAATATTATAACCTTCGGCAAAAATTATTTTAGTTGCTTCGATTTTTTTATAGCTCGTTTGATTATCCTCTAATTTTAATTCATTAAAATCAAAAGTTTCATCTAAAAAAGCATCATTTTCGACTAAATAATCTTTAAAATCAGCTAGAAGATTTGTCAAATCAACACGACCTGTGTGCAAAACTTCACCAGAACCAATCGGAGAATTGATTGAGGAAAAATCATTCAGTTGTTCTGTATCTGTTGCTAAATAATCAATCAAATCTGGATGAGTTGTCGCTTTTTTCAACCACGTTTTTTTCTCTTGTTCGTCATTAAAAATTCTATAAACTGGAAAATTGTAGATATATTTTTTGTTTAACAATTGTTCAAAATAACCAAAAACCTCTCGTAATCTTTCGATTTGTTTTGTTGCATTCCAAACAATTGAAAATCGTTTTAGCACAACAGGATTAAAAATTCCAGCAGCAATCGCCGATGCTTTGTGAAAATGATTATCAATCACCACAAAAGATTTCTTTTCCTGCAACAATTTCATCGCCATACAACTCCCTGCAACACCTTGACCAACGATGATATATTCTACTTTTTTCAATTTCTAAAATTTGCTTACAAAGGTAAATAATGTTTCGGTTTTACTTATCTTTATTCTTAAAATCAACCGTTTTATGCAAATATTTTATACCATAATTTCTTGCCTTATTCTCCTTTCCGTCATTATTCCATTCATTAAACATACACATTGGACGGTTAGAGTTTTTGATTATCCACGATTTCAGAAATTTGCTTTGGTAATTGCAACCTGTCTTTTATTCATTTTTGTACCTAAAACTTTAGTTACAATAAGTTTATTTATTTGTTTGATTTTTACGGCGATTTATTTGCTTTGGGTTATTATTCCTTATTCTCCTTTTGGTAAAGAAATGATTGAACAAGTAACATTAAAACCAAATGAAAAACCTCTTGATTTACTTGTTTATAATGTTTTGCAAGACAATACGAAATATCAAAATTTGGTTAAATTAGTTAAGATAAGAAATCCTGATATCGTTTTTTTATTAGAAACGAACAACGAATGGATGGAACAAATAAAAGAGGCTACAAACGATTTTGAGTACAAAATAGAAGTTCCGTTAGAGAACACTTATGGATTGTTGTTTTATTCTAAATTACCTATAAAATATCAAGAAATTAATTATTTAATCAGTTCAGAAATTCCCTCTATCATTGCTGACATCGAGTACAACAACCAAATTGTGCGTTTGTATGGTTTACATCCAACTCCGCCAGTTCCGCAAGAAAATGAAGAAAGTGCTGAACGCGATGCTGAGATTTTAATTATTGGAAAACAAGCGAAAGAATATGGAAAAGCGTGCATTGTTTTTGGAGATTTGAATGATGTTGCGTGGAGCAGAACAACACGTTTATTTTTGAAAACTTCGCAACTTTTAGATCCTCGTCGTGGTCGTGGAATGTTCAATACTTTTCATGCGCATCATTGGTTCTTACGTTGGCCTTTGGATCATTATTTTTTGAGTTCTCAATTTCGATTAATTGATATGATACGAGAACCAAATATTGGTTCGGATCATTTTCCTATCAGTATTCAAGTTGTTTTACGTAGTGATGATGATTCGGGAGAAATGAAATTGGACCGTGAAGAAAAGGCAGAAGTTGAGGAAAAAATAGAGGAAGGAATTGAAAAAGGAGACGCGAATTAGATTTTAGATTTTAGATTTTAGATTTTAGATTTTAGATTTTAGAAAGTTAAATTCTTATAAATATATAAACAAAAAAATCCAGTCTAATGACTGGATTTTTTTGTATTGTATTCTGATTAGTAATTCCACATATCAGCTTCTGACTGAATAATAGAATTTCTAATTTTATGATGTTCTTCTAATTGACCTTTCGCATCATTTGGAATGTAATCATCAATCATTTTCGTTCCATACATTGTTTGAGCTTTATAAATAACAGAACTAAATCTGCGTGCATTTAACATCTCATCGTATGTAATTGCCGAATTTGAATTACTTGGATTAAATACTGTTGCATTCACCAAAACATTACGAGCATCAGGATACCAAATCCAAAATAAATCTACGTAAGCTCCGTCAGCAAATTCTGTTCCTAACGATTGCGCATCAGGCCCCATAATTGCTAAACCTAACAAACGATATTTTAATTCTCCTAAACGACGGTCGATATACCAAAGACCTTTCGTTTTTACCATTTTGATATCGTCAGATTTAATTTTATAATTAAAAATAGCAGCTTCGTCAGGAGTTTCTCCAGCAGCTTTCATATCGTAGTAATACTGCTGTGTATCTTTCTTCTCATTACGAGCCATAATTTGCTCATAACTCATTTTAGTTTGAAAGTACTCATCATCGTAAACTTCTCTAATCTTTTTGCTACGAACTCCGTCAACCAATACATCGTATAATGATTTAGAATTTTGCACTAACTCATCACCAGATCTATAATAAGGTTGATTTAGACGCTCATTCAAATCAATTACTTCCCATACAACTTTCGACCATAAAACATCTTTATCTTCGATAAAACCATATTTCATAGGATCTTGAGCCGTACTTACTGTATCTCCAGCTTCATCAACTCTTGTTTTATTTTCGCGGTCTTTTCTTAACTGTTCTGGCGAAACAGCGTTAAGAACATTTTGCGCCATTGTAAGAGTTGAGAAAAAACTCATTAAACCAAACAAAAGATACTTCATATTTTAAATTTTTACTTTTTAAATTATTGTACTTGAATTGCGATAGATGATGCTTCTCCAGTTGCTCCTGAATTTGTACGATATTTAATATCGAAAACACCAATAATATCACCTTTTTTCGCTTTCGAAATAACTCCAGCTGCTCCTGACATTTTATTTCCAGAAACACGAGCCGTTGCCTGACCAGGAACTTTAACATTGAAAGATGTTACTTCACCTGAAATTGGGAATAAGAAATCTGGCCAATCTACACGAATTGTTTGCGCTGCAATTCCATTATCTGGAATAGCTGGACTTGTATTTCCTAAAATAACACCACGTGCTGGTGGAACTGGTTTGATACGGAATGTTTCACGAACTGATAATGTTTTACCAGAACTTGCTCTTGCAGATGCCGTAAACACCACTTCGTTTCCTCCTCCAGGCGTATAATTCCATTTGTTAGCTCCCGCTCCAGAAGGACTTCCAGAAGAAGCACTTAAACTAACAGGTCCGTTTGCACCGTTAATTGTTGCTGAAATTGGATTAGATACTCCACGATAAACTACACGTAAATTATCTGCAACAATAGAACCTCCTGTTGGATCTTTTTCAATAATCTCAGCAGCTTTTTTATCTAATGTTTGTGCAACAACTTGATAAGTTGAAGGTGCTATGGCTACCGTTTTCGTTTTTCCATTCGATACGTATGTAATGTTACCTGTTAATTGATGCATACCAACTGCAGATGTATTCAGCTTAATAGATGCTTTACCATCAACAACAGTAGCAGAACCAACACTTGTAGAAACAGAACCTTTGATTGAATTATCGTAAGCTCCTAAAACTACATTAAGAACAGCTTCATCTCCGACTTTAACAACACCTGGAGATAAGAATAAACCTTGGAAAGCATCCAATTCGATTTTTTCTTCTAATTTACCAGATAATAATGCTCTCACTAAGTTACCTTCTTCTGTACGAGCATCCATTTGCATTTTCGATAAATTCGTTAAAGAAGCAACCATTGGTTGATCATAGAATTTTTCTTGCATCCAACTTTGTTTCTTCGATTTTGGAGTTGTTCCAAAAAATTCGTTGATACGAGCTTCCGCATTTTTAGCATCAGGACTTTGTTTTGCAAAAGTCATTAAGAAATTTCTGAAACCATCAATTTTGTTTGTAAACTCTTGTGCTTTCTCATTTCCTTTGTCACCTCCTTTTCCTTTAAAGAATAAAGATACAACAGGCTCTGTATTAGACAATGCATTGTAATCTGTATCTTCTGATCCAGAAATAAAATCAGCACCAGCTAATTCTTTTTTCAATCCATCGATATAAGCAACAAAATCATTTGTTTGCTTTTTAACTTCTGCAGCCTCAGCTTGAGTTTTTGCATAAGTTGGATCATCCTTCGCTTTTAGATCAATTTGACCATAGAAGGTATCGTTATTTGTTTTCGTTAAAGTCGTTGTTGACTCTAAAGAAGTATTTATCGTTTCGAAAGATCTCAACACCTCACGATCCACGTTCAAAGCCATCATTGCAATGAACACGAGATACATCAGGTTGATCATCTTCTGACGTCCGGTTAGTCTACCACCTCCTGCCATAATAATTTATAGAATTAATGAATAATTAGTTTAATTTATCGTACAATGAATTAGTTATTTTTCATTGCAGAAAGCATACCTCCGTATACTTTGTTTAATGCATTAATGTTTGCAGAAAGCTCTTGCATTTCTTTCAAGAATTGCTCTGAACTACCTGAAGATTTTTGCATTTCTTCGATAAATTGTTTATTTAATTCTACTTGTTTTTGGCTATTAACAATTTGCTCAGCATAAACAGCGTTTAATTGGCTGATGTTAGTTGATGCTTTTGCAATTTCGTTGCTATATTGTTCTGTTGAAGCGACAGCAGATGTTGTTGTGTTTAATTCGTTAACAGCTGAACCAAATTTATCTAAAGAACCACGTAATCTTTCGAAAACTTCTTTATCTAATTTAGCATCTGCTAATACTTTGTCTAATTCTGCAGTTAAATTATTTCCTGCAGTTGCAACAGCAGCAGTTTTTCTTTGTACTGGTTCTCCATTTAATAATTCTGGATAAGCTTTTTCCCATTCATAGCTTCCTTGAGGTTTATCGAAAAATGCTGAATAAAAGAAGACGAATGCTTCAGCTACTAATCCGATTGTTAAGATTAAATTGGCTGATATTGGTCCTAAATTCGTGTGCGTAATTTTACATAATGCCCCGATAATTACTACTGCGGCAAAGAAATTATACAAAAAATTTGTAAGACGTTCTTGTTTTGAAGCTTGTACTGCCATAAGAGTGCTTTTTATTAAATTGTTTTATTAATTAGGTTATTTGGTTTTTCTAAAATTTACTTTTGATCCTTCTGGGAAAGATTGAACTGTACGGAATCCGATGAAACTTCTTGCAGAATCTTTGTGTTCCCAATCTCTTGCTGAAGTCATTAATAAATATCCAACATCTTTCCAAGATCCTCCTCTTACACTTCTATTTACTTCTCCAGACATTGTAATTGACGGATTAAGTGATGAAGACATTGTATAAGATGATCTGTTATACGGAGAACTTGTCCATTCAGCTACGTTACCAGCCATGTCATAAAGACCATATCCATTCGCACGGAATGTTTTTATAGGAGCCGTATACATGTAACCAGTTTTCTTGCCATCGTTGATTTCTAAATAATCTCCACGTTTTGGTTTGAAGTTCGCTAGATAACAACCTCTATCATCTGTTAAATAAGGACCTCCCCAAGGATAAGGTGCATTTTCTAAACCACCTTTCGCTGCGTATTCCCACTCAATTTCTGTTGGTAAACGGTAACTAATAACTTTTACTTGACTTCCTCTTTTCTTTTTATTATTCAATGCTGTGTTATGATATCTTGTGCGGAAATCACAAAAAGCTGTTGCTTGATTCCAGTTAACACCTACAACAGGATAATTTGCATAAGCTTTATGCCAAAAATAGTCTTGGTGCATTGGATCATTGTACGAATAGTTGAAATCTCTTACCCAAACTGTTGTATCAGGATAAATGTTTAAACTAAATTCTTTACGAAAATCTACACGGAAAGTACCACGTTTTTTTGCTGCAGCAGTTTGATCAACTGTCACATAAGAATAGTTTAATTTACGCGTGTCAATACGTCTTTCTCCATTCATACGCTCTTCTGGTGGATAATATAATCCTTCCATAACCTCTGCATAATCTACATCTGGATATTTGTATTTATCCCACTCCAAGCGCTGTTTCCAATTTAATTTCTTTGCATCTAATGATTGACCATCACGACCTGTATTACTATTTTTTAAATATTCGTCATATGGCGTTCCTTCTCCATCAGCAGATCCTGAAACGTAAGCATAAGCTCCAATTCCATCTCCGTCAGCCGAAGGATTCATTGGATCAAAACCTAAAGTTTCTGCCTTGTTTGCCAAAGCAGTACGAGCGATAGAATCTTTTACGTAATTTACAAAAATCTGATACTCAGAGTTTGTAATCTCTGTGTCATCCATAAAGAAACCTGTAACAGTAACCGTTTTTACTGGAGCATCATTTGTTTTTGTAAAATCGTAATCGGTTTGTCCTAAAACAAACGATCCACTCGGAATCGGAACCATTCCCTTTGGACGAACTGGCGTCCAAGCCGAAGATGTTTTCGAAACTATTTGTCCATCATTTCTATCACTACTCCCTCTGTTCTTCAGCATTTTACATGATGATAAAGAAAGAGATAGCAACAATGCACTTACCAAAATTCTATTCATTCTGTTATAGATTTATTTTTATACAGGTTTTATACTTTTAGTTCTCAATTAATAAGGCTACAAATTAAGGCAATTTATTAATTGATTTTTAAAATTGTTCTTTATTTTTTAATAAAATTTTTTGAAATATTTCCACCACCTATTTGGTATTTCACCATTAAGTGCTTGTTCATAATCTTTTTCTGAAC
The DNA here is from genome assembly GCF_002484365.1 of Empedobacter sp. UBA7611. Classification (NCBI taxonomy): domain Bacteria; kingdom Pseudomonadati; phylum Bacteroidota; class Flavobacteriia; order Flavobacteriales; family Weeksellaceae; genus Empedobacter; species Empedobacter sp. UBA7611. The sequence continues at coordinate 51,806 of NZ_DLJR01000064.1, read as the reverse complement.
ATGAAATAATTTCAAATTTTCGCTCTCCATCAACGGTGTTATCAACTTCTATCCACAATTGATTGGTTAATATATTTCGGTAAAAAATATAATTGTATCCTTCTGTAGGAACAAAAATTTTCTCAAAATATTGTGTATCCTCAAAACTTTTTATCTCTGGACGGTGATTTTTTCCATCAATAAAATACCAAATCATCTGCGAAATTAATAGATGATCTAATTTTTTATAATTTTCGATATAATCACAAACGTAAAGTGAAGTCAATTTATTGCTGAAACCTAAATATCTTGTTAACGCACAAATTTCGCGTGAAGTAAATCCATTTGGCGTCATATTTTTTGAAGAAGAGAAATCCGAACCTTGTAAACTCGATAAATTAAGCAAAGCCGCATTTGCATCTCTCGAATAAGGTTCTATTTCTTTTACATTTTCAGAAATCACACCCAAACGAACAGCATCAAAATTTAACTGATCTAACAAATCTAATTTTTCTTGAGCAACAAAATACGTTTGAAAACCGATATTCGTATAATCCAATAAATTGAAAGGCTCATTCGAAATAATTTTTGTTAAATAATTATTTTCTGTTGTTTGTGCTTCATCTTTTCCTAATCGTAATTTATGATCGATTGTTAAGTAATAAACTTTATCAACAATTTCGTCATAAGCACGATATTGTTGATAACCTAAACTTGGGTTTCCACCCAAAATAACAACAACATATCCATCACGAATTAATCCGTTGGTAACTTCTCTAAAAACTTTTTCGGTTTCGGCTTTATCATCATAATAAACAACATCGCCAAAATCGTACAAATCTATCGACCAATTTCCCATTTGCAATTCGTACAATTGTGTACGAACAAGGCTAAAATCTACATCTTCGATCAAATCTTTTTGTTTCGAACGAGATTCTGTCACACCAATAATCGCAATTTTATCGTTCGATTTTTCATCGCTTTCGATAACATCTTCGCGAAATTTTATAGCTTGTCCTAACGCAAAAGAATTACAAGATTTAGCAAAATCTTGTAATTCTTCAGAAACGGGTTTTAAAAAGTCGTTGTACATTATTACTTTTTAGTCGTTGTTTTTTTAGTTGTCGTTTTCTTCGCAGTTGTCTTTTTTGCAGGCGCTTTTTTAGTCACTGCTTTCTTTTTAGGTTTCGCAGCTTCTATTAATTTTTCAACCTCAGCCAAAGTCAACGCTTCTGGATTCGTCTCTTTCGATAACTCAACTTTTATTTTTCCTTGAATCAAATTATAACGTCCCCAACGCGCTTTCTCTAATCGAATTTCCTGTTCTGACCATTCGCGAACAACACGTTCAGATTCTTTACGTTTTTTATCTTCAATCAATTCGATAATATCAGCTTGAGATAAATGATCAAAATCGTATTTTTTCGGAACATTAATAAACCATTCATTCCATTTGATAAATGGTCCAAAACGTCCTTTTCCTTTTGTTACATCATACCCTTCGTATTGTGCAATCGGCGCATCAGCTTTTAACTTTTCTTCAATTAATTCTACTGCACGATCAAATGATAAATCCATTGGATCTTCCTCTTTCGGAATCGAAATATATTTATCATCAAATTTCACATAAGGTCCAAAACGACCAATATTCACCTCAACTTCGTGCGCTTTATACTCGCCTAAAGTTTTTGGTAATTCGAACAATTTCATTGCCTCTTCTAAGGTAATATTATGAATAGATTGATGTTTTTGAAGACTTGCAAAACGAGGTTTTTCTTCATCTTCTGCTTCACCAATCTGAATCATTGGTCCGAAACGTCCAATACGTGCATGCACTTTTTTACCTGAAACAGGATCAATTCCTAACTCGCGTTCTCCAGTTGCACGATCTGCATTTTCTTGAACATCTTCTACAACATGATGAAATTTCGTGTAAAATTCATCAATCATTTTTGTCCAATTCAATTTACCTTCCGCAATTTCATCAAAACTATTTTCGACACGCGCCGTAAAATCATAATCCATCACATTCGTAAAATAATCAACCAAGAAATCATTTACCACGATTCCGATATCAGTTGGCATTAATTTGCGACGATCAGCTCCAAAAATTTCTTTTTGTTGAACTTTTTTGATTTGATTATCGATTAACGTTAAGGTATTATATTTTCGTTCTTCACCATCCAATTCACCAACTTCCACATAACCTCTATTTTGGATTGTAGAAATCGTTGGTGCATAAGTTGACGGACGACCAATTCCTAATTCTTCTAATTTTTTCACCAAAGATGCCTCTGTATAACGAGCCGCAGGACGAGAAAAACGTTCAGTACCATTTATTTCATCTGCTTTCAATTGCTCATTTACTTTTACACTTGGCAATAACACTTTATCATCATCTGCATCTTCGTCGTCAAACGATTCTTGATATACTTTTAAGAAACCATCAAACACAATTATTTCTCCTTTTGCTTGGAAAATAAAGTTGTTTTTGTTGTTATCAATATCAATAATAGTTCGTTCCAATTCTGCATTTGCCATTTGAGAAGCAACTGTACGTTTCCAAATTAATTCGTACAATTTTCGCATAGAATCGTCTGCATTTATTGAATGATTTTCGAAATGCGTTGGACGAATCGCTTCGTGCGCTTCTTGTGCAGATGAATTTTTGTTTTTATATTTTCTTATCTCAACATATTTGTTTCCGTAAGCAGATTCTATCTCAGCTTTTACTGCTGTTAATGCATCATCAGACAAATTCACACTATCTGTTCTCATATATGTGATATGTCCAGATTCGTATAATTGTTGTGCGACACGCATCGTTCTTGAAACTGAAAAACCTAATTTACGAGATGCTTCTTGTTGCAAAGTTGATGTTGTAAATGGTGCTGAAGGTGTACGCTTTGCTGGTTTCTTTTGTAAATCATTTACTTTAAAATCTGCTCCAACACATGTTTCTAAGAAATCTTCGGCTTCTTTTAACGTAGAAAATTCTTTTGTTAAAACTGCTTTTAATGTTCTTCCCTCATTTGTTTCGAAAATTGCAATGAATTTATATGACGAAACTGGAACAAAATTTTGAATTTCTTTTTCACGTTCAACAATTAATCGAACAGAAACTGATTGAACACGACCTGCAGATAAGCCTGGTTTGATTTTTTTCCATAAAATTGGCGACATTTCGAAACCAACTAATCTGTCCAAAACACGACGAGCTTGTTGTGCATCAACCAAATTCTCATCAATTTGACGTGGATTTTCTACCGCACGTTGAATCGCTTTTTTTGTAATTTCATTAAAAACAATACGTTTTGTATCTTTCTTTTCTAATCCAAGAACGTGATACAAATGCCAAGAAATTGCTTCTCCTTCGCGGTCCTCATCGGATGCTAACCAAATTGTTTGGGCTTTCGAAGACAATTTTTTCAGTTTACTTACAACCTCCTTTTTATCAGGTGTTACTTCGTATATTGGCTTATAATGATTCTCGATTTCGATTCCCATTCCTTTCTTTGGTAAATCGACCACGTGACCAAAACTTGATTCCACGATAAAATCATCACCTAAAAAACCTTGAATGGTTTTAGCTTTTGCTGGGGACTCAACAATAACGAGATTTTTAGACATATTGTTTTCTTAAAAAATTTCTGCAAAATTAATAACAAAAAAATGAAGCAGCCAAAAATGATTTTCAACTGCTCCGTATTTTATCTATTTCATGTAAGGATTATCCTTATAAATATCTGTTCCGATTTGGTCTATTTCTGATTGATCATCATCAAAGCCAATAACTTCTTTATATAAGCAATACAATGCAATATAAACTAATGGTATTGCAACAACCAATCCAACGACACAAGCTAAAAATCCCAGAACAATTACACAAAATGTTAATAATCCGAAGAAAAAAATACTTCCGAAATTTTTGAAAGAAACACTAATACTTGAAGTAATAGCTTCCCCTACTGTTGCCTTTGCAAACAAGACAAACGGAACTGATAATACAGTTGCCAGTTGAAAAACAAGCCCTGGAATAAAACATAAAACGAATCCTATACTTGCTACTATTTGAATTACTAAATAAGTCAAAAATATATTCATGAAATTACCATTAGAATAATGTTCAAAAATATCATTCATTCCTACTGTTTCACTTTTTTCAAATTTACGAGCCATTGTCACAATACTAAATAATATTGGAGCGGCCGCCGCATAAACTACAATACTCACTAAATTAGAGACGAAAAACAATGGTGCTGTAAAAGTTTCGATATAATAATCTTCTAAATCATTCATATCAGAAATAGCCACTGCAGCTGGAGCATAAATAAGTTGCGAAACAAAAGACATAATCAAAACAACTACACCATACAATAACAACGCTACAATAGAATAAGCTGCTATACTCGAAAATATTTCCCAAGCACGACTAAACAAAGCGCCAGTCTCAACTTTAAAACCTTGTTGTTTGATTTCTTCTACACGTTGTTTTACATAATTATCCATAGTTTACTTTTTTAGATTTCCTCAAATCTACAAAATGTTAATAAAATGCAAAAGAAAATTTTACTGCCAATATGTCACATAGATTTATTATTTTTGCACGATAAAATATCCATTTTAGAATGCATACAGAAGAAAAACATATAGATGAAGCAAGACAAGGAGAGGCTTTGATGACTGCTCCTACTCGTAATGCAACAAAGAAATTATTCTTAGAAAGTTACGGATGTCAAATGAATTTCTCGGATAGTGAAATTGTTGCATCTATTCTAAATAACGAAGGTTATCAAACCACTCAAAAAGTTGACGAAGCAGATTTAATTCTTTTAAACACTTGTTCTATTCGTGAAAAAGCTGAACAAACTGTTCGTAAACGTTTAGGAACTTTAAACGCAATCAAAAAACAAAATCCAAGTCTTAAAATTGGAGTTTTAGGTTGTATGGCGGAACGTTTGAAACATAAATTCTTAGAAGAAGAACATTTAGTAGATATCGTTGTTGGACCTGATGCTTACCGCGATTTACCAAACTTAATCAACGATGTAGAAGATGGTCGTGATGCGGTAAACGTACAATTATCAAAAGAAGAAACGTACGCAGAAATTTCTCCTGTTCGTTTAGGTGGAAATGGCGTTACAGCCTTTGTTACGATTACTCGTGGCTGTGATAACATGTGTACATTCTGTGTTGTTCCTTTTACGCGTGGTCGTGAGCGTTCTCGTGATCCTCACTCAATTTTGAATGAATGTAAAGAATTAGCAGAATCTGGTTACAAAGAAATTACACTTTTAGGTCAAAATGTCGATTCATATTTATGGTATGGTGGAGGACCAAAAAAAGATTTCAAAAATGCAACTGATATTCAGAAAGCGACTGCTGTAGATTTTGCTCAATTATTAGACATGGTTGCTACGCAGTTTCCTAACATTCGTTTACGTTTTTCAACTTCTAATCCACAAGATATGGAAGAAGGCGTATTGCAAATGATGGCGAAACACAAAAATATTTGTAAATACATTCACTTACCTGTTCAATCGGGTTCTACTACTGTCTTAGCACGTATGAATCGTCAACATACTCGTGAAGAATATTTCGAATTGATTGATAAAATTCGACGTATCGTTCCAGATTGTGCTTTATCTCACGATATGATTGCAGGTTTCTGTGGCGAAACAGAAGAAGAACATCAAGATACATTATCGTTAATGGAATATGTGAAATATGATTTCGGTTATATGTTCGCTTATTCTGAGCGTCCTGGAACACCAGCGCACAAAAAAATGCCTGATGATGTTTTACCAGAAGATAAAAAACGTCGTTTACAAGAAATCATCGAAATGCAACAAAAACATTCTGCAGAGCGTATGAATAGTTATGTTGGAAAAACTCATGAAGTTTTGATTGAAGGAAACTCTAAACGTGACGAAAATTTCTGGTACGGACGTAATACACAAAACGCGGTTTTAGTTTTCCCTAAAGTAGAAGGAACTAAAATAGGAGATTTTGTAAACGTAAAAGCAAATAGCTGTACAACGGCTACTTTGATTGGTGAAATGATTGAAGATTAATTTTTTCAACTTGTCATACTGAACTTGTTTCAGTATCATTTTTCAAATCAAAAAACTGATGAGATTGAAAATTTCAATTTCGAAAACCTAAAAAATTAAAAAATGGATTCTTTACAAACTATCAAACAACGTTTTGGAATCATTGGAAATAATGTAGCCTTGAATCGTGCTTTAGAAAAGGCGATTCAGGTTGCACCTACCGACATTTCTGTTCTTGTCATCGGAGAAAGTGGTGTTGGTAAAGAATTTATTCCGAAAATTATTCACAATCAATCTGCACGCAAACACAACAATTATATTGCAGTGAACTGTGGTGCGATTCCAGAAGGAACAATCGATTCTGAATTATTTGGACACGAAAAAGGTGCTTTTACAGGCGCTACACAAACACGTAAAGGTTATTTTGAAGTAGCAGATGGTGGAACTATTTTCTTAGATGAAGTTGGTGAATTGCCTTTAGCTACACAAGTGCGTTTATTGCGTATTTTAGAGTCGGGTGAATTTATGAAAGTTGGTTCTTCGGAACTTCAAAAAACAAATGTTCGTGTTGTTGCTGCAACGAATGTAAAATTGAAAGAAGCTGTTGAAAAAGGTAAATTTCGTGAAGATTTATATTATCGATTAAATACAGTTCAAATTGATATTCCTGCTTTGCGCGAGCGTAAGGAAGATATTAATTTATTATTCCGAAAATTTGCTTCAGATTTTGCAAATAAATACAGAATGCCGCATATTGAGCTTTCTCCAGAAGCCCAAAATTATATTGCGAATTATCCTTGGCCGGGAAATGTGCGTCAATTAAGAAATTTTGCTGAACAAGTTTCTGTTGTGGAAAAAGACCGTGTGATTTCGTTAGAAAAAATCATGGAATTATTACCCAATAATTCAACAATGTTGACGGTAACAAATAAATCGAAAGATGGAAGTTCTTCTGATTTTATGGAACGTGAATTATTGTTCAAAGTTTTATTGGACATGAAAAAAGATTTGAACGATTTACGTGCTTTAACATTAGATTTAATCAAACACAAAGATGTTAAAGATTTTAATGGCAATACACAAGAATTGATTCAGCGCGTTTATCAAGATCAAAACGAACCAGAAGAAGATTTTGTGCCAAGTCAATATAATTTGGTTCCAACGAAATCTGCTCCAATTACACCAAATTATCAACAATCGCAATACGATTATTCGAACGATGTATACGATGTAAGTCCAATCGAAGAACCAGAATCTCTTTCCTTACAAGATAACGAAAAGGAAATGATAAAATTGGCGTTAGAAAAACACAAAGGAAAACGTAAAATGGCGGCTGACGAATTGGGAATTTCTGAGCGAACATTGTACCGAAAAATCAAACAATATCATTTGTAATATGAACAAAATAAAACTATTCATCCTTAGTATTTTTGCTATTTTTAGTTTAACAGGATGTATAAAATATTCACTTTCGGGAGCTGCAATTCAACCAGATTGGAACACAATTTATGTGGCAACTTTCCCGAATTACGCACCTCAACAAAATCCTACTTTGAGTCAAGATTTAACGATTGCCATTCAAGATATTTTTAGAAGTAGAACGAAGTTAAAGTTAAATTCGAATGAAAATTCTGACTTAATTATCGAAGGTGAAATTACGGGATACGATGTTGTTCCAGAAGCAATTCAATCGAATGATATTGCAGCAAAAAACCGTTTGACAATTTATGTAAAAGTTCGATATATCAACAATAAAGACGAATCAAAAAGTTATGACAGAACATTTTCTGCTTTCCAATTATATGACGGAAATGCGATGTTAAGCGCTGTAGAATCGTCAATTGTTCCTTTAATTATTGATGATATTCGCGACCAAGTTTTTGCGTCTATTGCGATGGATTGGTAAAAAAATAACCTTATATTTGAGCAATGACCAGAATTGAATATTTAGTAGCACATCCGTACGAAGTCGAGAAATCGGACATTCCACTTCTTAAAAAAGAGGTAGAAAAATACCCGTATTTCTACACATTGCGCGCTTTGTTACTTTATGGTTTAAAAAAGGAAAATCATCCTTCTTTTGAGGATTATTTGAACAAAACGTCAATTCACAGCAGCAATCGTGTCGATTTGTATCATTACATCAATTCGGAAACAATTCAGAAAGAAATTCAAACAAAAACTGAAACTATTTCTCCTGAAATGGTAGAAGAAAAAGTGGAAGAATTAGTTGAAAACGAAATTATTTCTGAACCAATTTTAGAAAATTCTACTTCTGAAATCATCGAAAACAATAACGAAACAGTTGAAGTTATTGATGAAATCATTGAAGAAAAAGAAGAAGAATTAAACCAAGAAATTGAAGTTGTTTCTGAAACTAATTCAGAAGAAATCAATGAAGATATTGTAGACGAAATGATCGAAAATGATACAGAAGAATCTGAATTGAGAACAGATCATGTTGTTGATATTATTTCGGATGAAGAATTGAACGAAGTTGCTGAAATCACGAATAAAGTTGTGGTAGAAAATAATTCGAAAGAAGAAAATTTAACTTCTGAGAATGATATCGAAAATGCTGTTCAACAAACTTCTGGAATTGAAATTATTGAATCTGAACCTCAGCAGGTAATTGAAACAATTGAAGATAATCAGGAAGAAGAAATTATAGAAGGATTGTCTGAAAATGCGGAGGTAATTGAAGAATCTGAACCTGAAACGATTGAAGAAAAAGTAGAAATCATTGAAAATAATTCGGATGATTCGACGTTCTCTTTTTCGGATTGGTTGAAGAAAGTTCCTTCTCAATCAAAAACTCAACAAGAGATTGAGGAAGAGCAAGAAATTGCAGAAAGAGAAATAAAATATAAGTTGATTGATGACTTTTTGGAAAAAAATCCGAAAATCGTTCCGATGAAAAAAACGGATATTACACCAGTTAACACACCATCAAATTTCGTTCAGAATACGGAAGAATATTCGGATTTGATGACCGAAACTTTGGCTCAAATTTATATTGAGCAAAAAAAATATGATAAGGCAATTAAAGCTTATAAGATATTAATTTTGAAATATCCAGAAAAAAATAGTTTATTTGCAAATCGAATTAAAGAAATTGAAAATTTAAAAAACTCTAAATAATAAAATGGGACTATTTCAGTTTTTCATGATTATTATCATGATTTTATGTGTATTATTAGTACTAATCGTATTATCTCAAAACCCTAAAGGAGGAGGATTATCTTCTACTTTCGGAGGTGGCGGAGGAAGCCAAATGTTTGGAGTTCAAAGAACGAATAAATTCTTAGACAACACAACTTGGGGATTATTTATCGCTGTAATCGTATTGATTATTGGAGCAAGTGCTTCGCATGAAAATCCAAATGCGATAAAACCAATTAAGCCAAATGTTACGGCACCAGCTAATAATTTACCAACGCAACCTGCTGCAAACGGAGCAAGTCAAAATCAATTACCAGCTCAACCAGCGAAGTAATTTTGATAAGAAAATAAATCAAAAAACGCGAATCATCGAATGATTCTCGTTTTTTAATGCCTTATATTGAATATTTATTCATAATTTAGTCCTAAACACTGAATATGAAACACTATTACTTCTTTATACTATTAATATCTTTATTTTTTATCGGATGCGGTCAACAAAAAGTTTTAAAAACTATTTCTATGAATGAATTAAATATTTTTAGAACTGCATTTGATGGAAAAGGATGTAAAAATGAAGTAAAAGTTTTTACAAATATGAAAGATTTTGATGAATTTCAAACGTCATTAATTATTCCAGGACAACGAAATGCACCATTAGAAATAATTGACTTCTCAAATAAAAATATTGCAGTTATTTGTAAAGAAGATATTGATCGTTACGAAATCTCTGAATTAACTAGTTCTTCTAAAAAAAACATTTTAAAACTACATCAATATAAAGATGAAGCTGATAAATCTATCAACTTATTTTTTATAGAAATACCTAAAGAAATTAATTATTTAACACTAGAATATTGAAATTTATGAAAACAAAATTTATTATCTTATCTCTTCTGATGGGAGGAAGTTCGGTTTTTGCGCAAAGTAATCATTGGCAAGAATTGAAAAATAAAAATTTTCAACCTACTAATTTAGTTGAAAGATCAACTGTTCCTAAAGAATTTACATTATTTAAATTAGATGTTACAAGTTTACTTAATGACTTAAATTCTATTGCCAACAAAGGGAATAATAATGCTCAGTTAGTAAACATTCCGAATGAAAATGGAGAAATAACAAAATATCTTGTTGAAGAAGCATCTATTATGGCGCCTAAATTACAAGAGAAATATAACACGATTAAATCTTATGTAGGGAAATCTGTTGATGGAAAAGCTACAATCCGTTTTAGTTATTCTCCTTATCACGGTTTTAGTGCAATGATACAGAAAGGTCACGATATTTCTTATATTGATGCTTATACAGAAGATTTGTCAACTTACATTTCTTATAGTAGAAAAAATGTTGATGATAATATTAATTTTTCTTGTCATACAGATGATGTATATCAACAGAAATTAATCAATCAAATCACAAATGATATACCTACGAATAAAACTGCTATTGATGGTAAAATGAGAAAATACCGTTTAGCTTTAGCGACAACTATAGAGTACTCTAGATACCATGTAAATAGAGCTGGATTATCATCTGGTACCAATGAAGAAAAATTAGCAGCTGTTATTTCAGCTATAAATGTAGCTATGACTCGTGTAAATGGTGTTTATGAAAAAGAGTTTGGTGTAACAATGGAACTAGTGGAAAATAATGATAAAATTATTTTTATTACAACAGATGAATACACCAACAATAGTGGAAGTGCTATGCTAAAAGAAAATCAAATTGTTTTAGACAGAGAAATAGGTGTAGATAATTATGATATTGGCCATGTTTTTTCTACTGGTGGTGGTGGAGTAGCTTACTTACAAAGTCCTTGTAGCACAATTAAAGCAGGAGGTGTAACTGGATTAGGAGCACCTATAAATGACCCTTTCTATATCGATTATGTAGCTCATGAAATGGGACACCAATTTGGAGCACCACATACTTTTAACAATTCTTGTAGTGGAAATCGCTCAGGCGCTACAGCAGTTGAACCTGGTAGTGGAAGTACCATTATGGCTTATGCTGGTATTTGTCCTCCTAATGTACAAAATAATAGTGACCCTTATTTTTCTACTGTAAGTGTTAGTAATATATATAATTTTGTTACTTCTACAAATGGAAGTTGTTCAGTAAATACTGATTCAGGAAACAATGAACCTGTCATTGTTCTAGATAAATTGTCATATAACATTCCTCACTCAACCGCTTTTGTTTTGGAAGCAACAGCTAGTGATCCTGATGGAGACGCAATAACATACAACTGGGAACAAACAGATACACAAATAGCTACACAACCTCCTGTATCTACTAATAAAAATGGACCAACATTTCGATCTCTTAATCCAACTACAGTAGGATACAGATACTTCCCTAATTTACAATCAATTGTTGATGGTAAATTAACTTTAGAGACAAATCCAGCTCCTATGAACTGGGAAGTTATTCCAAGCGTTGCTCGTACGCTAAAATTCTCTCTTTTAGTTAGAGATAACAATCCTAAAGGAGGTCAAACTGATCGTAAAAATGTTGTACTTGTTACAAAAGATTTCGGTCCATTCAAAGTGACTTCGCAAGCAACAACTGATTATTGGACTCAAAATTATCCAGCATCAATTACTTGGGATGTTGCGGGAACGGATGCAAATGGAATTGATACACAAAACGTAAAAATTTTATTATCGGTTGATGGTGGAAAAACATTTGATTATGTTTTAGCTGAATCAGTTCCAAATAATGGAAAATATGATTTTACAGTTCCAACAAATGTTACCTTGACAAAAGAAGCGCGCATTATGATTAAAGCGATTGATAATGTTTTCTTAGCTGTAAATGCCGCAAATTTTGAAATTTCTGATAAATTAGCAACTTCTGAGATCAATTCGAAAGATTTAGGTACGATTTCTCCAAATCCTTCAAATGGAATAATCAATTTAGATTTTACAAAATCATTTACAACAGGTAAAATTACGGTGACAGATTTAGCAGGAAGAACAGTTTACTCAAACAAATTGAATTCTTCGAAATCTCAACAAGTTAATTTATCTAGTTTATCAAATGGTGTTTACATTGTTTCGATTGAAGCAGGTAACGAACAATTCACGAAAAAAGTGATTATCAAAAAATAATTATTCATAAAAATCACTTTAAATGCCAAGTTGTCATACAACTTGGCATTTTTGTTTTAAGGAGTGAAATTAACTTATCCATAATGGCAGAAATTGTGTGTTGGCACGTTTTTCGTTTATTTAAAACCATCAATTATTAAAATAAAAATACAAATATGTCACAATTAAACATTAAACCATTAGCAGATCGAGTGGTTATTGAGCCTGCTCCTGCAGAAACTAAAACAGCATCAGGAATTATTATCCCAGATTCAGCAAAAGAGAAACCTCAAGAAGGAATCGTTGTAGCAGTTGGTAATGGTAAAAAAGATGAACCAATAACTGTTGCAATTGGAGACAAAGTTCTTTACGGAAAATATTCAGGAACTGAATTAAAATTAGAAGGAAAAGATTACTTAATCATGCGTGAAGCTGATATTTTGGCAATCATCTAAATTTAGTTGTAATAAGTAAAATGTTTTAAGTACAAAGTAACTTATTTTTTAATTTTTAATCATATTCGACTTAAGACTTAAGACTTAAGAAAGTAAAACATAAACAAAATGGCAAAAGATATTAAATTCGATATTGAATCAAGAGACGCTTTAAAAAGAGGTGTTGATGCATTAGCAAATGCAGTTAAAGTAACATTAGGACCAAAAGGTCGTAACGTAGTTTTAGAAAAATCTTTCGGTGCTCCACATGTAACAAAAGACGGAGTTTCTGTAGCAAAAGAAATCGAATTGGAAGATCCAATCGAAAACTTAGGTGCTCAAATGGTAAAAGAAGTTGCTTCTAAAACAAACGACGTTGCAGGTGATGGTACTACAACTGCTACAGTTTTAGCTCAAGCTATCGTTCGCGAAGGTTTGAAAAACGTTGCTGCAGGTGCAAACCCAATGGACTTAAAACGTGGTATTGACAAAGCTGTTGCTGGAATTGTTGCTAACTTAAGAGAGCAATCTCAAGAAGTTGGTGATTCATCAGAAAAAATTAAACAAGTTGCATCTATCTCTGCAAATAACGATGATACTATTGGATCATTAATCGCAGAAGCTTTTTCTAAAGTTGGAAAAGAAGGAGTAATTACTGTTGAAGAAGCAAAAGGAACAGAAACTTACGTTGACGTTGTAGAGGGAATGCAATTCGATCGTGGATATCAATCTCCTTACTTCGTTACAAACGCAGATAAAATGATTGCTGAATTAGAGAATCCTTACATCTTATTATGTGAGAAAAAAATCTCTAACTTACAAGAAATCTTACCTTTATTAGAGCCAGTTGCTCAATCAGGACGTCCATTCTTAATTATTTCTGAAGAAGTTGAAGGTCAAGCTTTAGCTACTTTAGTAGTGAACCGTTTAAGAGGTTCTTTAAAAATTGCTGCTGTTAAAGCACCAGGATTTGGAGATCGTAGAAAAGCGATGTTACAAGATATCGCAATCTTAACAGGAGGTACAGTTATTTCTGAAGAGCAAGGAATTACGTTAGAAACTGCTACTTTAGAAATGTTAGGTACTGCTGAAAGAGTAGTTATTGACAAAGACAATACAACTATTGTTAATGGTGCTGGTGATGCAGAGCAAATCAAATCTCGTGTTAACCAAATTAAAGCGCAAGTAGAAACAACTACTTCTGACTATGACCGTGAAAAATTACAAGAGCGTTTAGCTAAATTAGCTGGAGGTGTTGCTGTATTATACGTTGGTGCTGCTTCAGAGGTTGAAATGAAAGAAATTAAAGACCGTGTTGATGATGCTTTACACGCAACTCGTGCTGCTGTAGAAGAAGGTATCGTTGCTGGTGGTGGTGTTGCTTTTGTCAGAGCTTTATCTAACTTAACAATTGATACTACAAATGCTGACGAAGCGACAGGTGTTAAAATTGTAACACGTGCAGTGGAAGAACCTTTACGCCAAATTGTTCATAACGCTGGTGGAGAAGGTTCTGTAGTTGTTGCAAAAGTAAAAGAAGGAAATGGTGATTTCGGATACAATGCGAAAACTGACGAATATGTAAACATGATCGAGGCTGGAGTTATTGATCCAACTAAAGTCGCTCGTGTTGCATTAGAAAACGCTGCTTCTGTTGCAGGTATGTTAATTACGACTGAAGCTGTTGTTACAGAAATTAAAAAAGATGAGCCTGCTATGCCACCAATGGGTGGAGGAATGCCAGGAATGATGTAATCATCAACTCATAAAAATATACAATAGAAAAAGCCATTCAGAACTCTGAATGGCTTTTTCATTAAGTCATAAATAATAAAAACTATATAATCGTCGATTTCCCCATCAATACATTTTCAAAATTAAAATATGAATGATGATCATGATCGCTCAATAATATCTTCGCAATATAATTTACCACAACAGACGTCGAATAATCGCTCGTTTCATCTAAATCTGAAGTTACAATCAAATTATTAATCGCATTTTCCACCGCATTTTCTATTGCTTTTGCCCCTTCTTCTAATCCCAAATAACGCAACATCATTGCGGCACTCAAAATAGAAGCCATAGGATTTGCAATTCCTTTACCTTTTGCCTGTGGATACGAACCATGAATAGGCTCGAACAATGCATTTTCTGTACCAATAGAAGCCGAAGGCAACAACCCTATACTTCCACCAATTACACTTCCTTCGTCCGAAATAATATCACCAAACATATTCTCTGTCAAAATCACATCAAATTGTTTTGGATTGATAATTAATTGCATCGCTGCATTATCAACAAACAAGAAATCTAATTCAACTTCTGGATATTTTTGGCTAATATCCATCGCAACTTTTCGCCATAAACGAGAGGTATCCAACACATTTGCCTTGTCTACCAACGTTACTTTTTTGCGACGCTTCATTGCTTCCTGAAAAGCTAAATGTGTAATTTGCTCAATGTCTTTTCTGTTGTACGAACACGTATCATACGCATGAGAACCATCTTGTGCTGTAAATTTTTCTCCGAAATAAATTCCATTAATCAATTCACGAAAAATAACCATATCTGTTCCTTCGATGTGCGAACGTTTCAATGGACTTTTCCCCAACAAAGATTCGTAAGCCTTGATTGGACGGATATTTGCAAATAAACCAAGTTCCTTTCTTAGCTTTAACAAACCTTGTTCGGGACGAACTTTAGCGTTCGGATTATTGTCATATTTTGGATCACCAATAGAACCAAACAAAACCGCATCTGCATCTTTACATAATTGCAATGTCGCATCAGGCAAAGGATTTCCCGTTTCGTCAATCGCAATTGCACCAATCAAAGCTTCCTCAAATTCGAAATTATATTTGAAAACTTGTTCTACAACTTTCAGAATTTTTATTGTTTCCGAAACGACTTCTGGTCCTATTCCATCGCCAGGAAGTACAGCAATTTTATGCATTTTCATCTTGTAAAGATTTATGATTTTGTTCGTAAGCTTCTATTTTGTCTTTCTGACTGATTAAGAAATCAATATCATCATACCCATTTAATAAACAGATTTTTTTATAAGAATCAACCTCAAAATTGATAGATTGACTTTGAATTCCCAAGGTTTGATTTTCCAAATCAACTTCAAATTCTGTTGAAGGGTTTTGATCGATTATCTCAAATATTTGATTTAAAATTTCATCTGAAACAACGATTGGTAAAATTCCGTTATTCAATGCATTTCCTTTGAAAATATCTGCAAAATAACTACTAATTACAACATCAAATCCGTAATCTTTTATTGCCCAAGCTGCGTGTTCACGGCTGCTTCCACAACCAAAATTTTTTCCGACAACTAATATTTTCCCTACATATTTTGAATCATTCAGTGGAAAATTCTCAATTTTTTCATTCTCTTGATTAAATCGCCAATCTCTGAATAAATTATCTCCAAAACCTTCTCTACTAATCGCTTTCAAAAAACGAGCTGGAATAATTTGATCGGTATCTATATTTTCTATTTTAATCGGAACAGCCGATGATTTTAGTTGATTGATTGAATCCATTTTGAGTAAATTTTAATTGATATCAACAATTTTTCCGTGAATTGCAGCAGCAGCAGCAATCAAAGGACTTGCTAATAATGTACGAGAATTTGGACCTTGACGTCCTTCAAAATTTCTATTCGAAGTCGAAACACAATATTTTCCTTCTGGAACTTTATCGTCGTTCATCGCCAAACAAGCCGAACAACCTGGTTCGCGCAATCTGAATCCAGAGGCTTCAAAAATTTTGTCCAAACCTTCTTCTATCGCTTGCTTTTCTACTTGTTTCGATCCCGGAACAATCCACGCAGTTACATTTTCATTGCGCTGTTTTCCTTTCACATAATTTGCTACTTCACGCAAATCTTCGATTCTTGCATTTGTACAACTTCCGATAAACACATAATCAATTGGATGATTGATGATTGATTGATTATCTTGGAATCCCATATATTTCAATGCTTTTTCAAACGATTCTTTTTCATTATCACTTAACGAATCTTTAGAAGGAATACTGTCTTTCACCGAAATTCCCATTCCTGGATTTGTCCCAAACGTAATCATTGGATAAATATCCGCCGCATCAAATTCAATTTCTTCATCAAAAATTGCATCAGAATCACTTGGTAACGTTTTCCAATACGCTACTTTTTGATCCCACTCTTCTCCTTTTGGTGCAAATGGTTTATCTTTTAAATAAGCAAAAGTCGTTTCGTCTGGTGCAATCATTCCGCCACGAGCACCCATTTCTATGGACATATTACAAACTGTCATTCGACCTTCCATCGACATATTCTCGAAAACATCTCCAGCATATTCACAGAAAAAACCTGTTCCTGCATTTGTTCCAACTTTAGAAATAATGTATAAAATCACATCTTTTGCTTGAACATTTGGATTCAATTTTCCATTGACTTTGATTCGCATCGATTTTGGTTTATTCATCAACAAACATTGACTTGCAAAAACCTGCGCAACTTGACTTGTTCCAATTCCGAAAGCAATTGCTCCAAAAGCACCATGCGTAGACGTGTGACTATCACCACAAACCATACTTATTCCCGGTTGCGTAACACCCAATTCTGGTGCAATAATGTGAACAATTCCTTGATACGGATGACCTAA
Source organism: Empedobacter sp. UBA7611 (assembly GCF_002484365.1). NCBI lineage: Bacteria > Pseudomonadati > Bacteroidota > Flavobacteriia > Flavobacteriales > Weeksellaceae > Empedobacter > Empedobacter sp. UBA7611. The sequence goes on along the minus strand of NZ_DLJR01000064.1, from coordinate 34,431 downwards.
GCCATAAAAGGTAATATTATTTTTTTCGCAATTAATTGCTAATTGCTCTAATTGTTGTTTTGATAATGGATCTCGAACTGGCTGATCTTGATTAATAGTTGGTACATTGTGATCCGCAGTTGCGACAATTTGATTTGGTCGAAAAATTGGAATATTTCTCGCTTCTAATTCTGCAAAAGCTTGTGGACTTGTTACTTCGTGAATTAAATGTTTATCAATATAAATCACTTGTGGTCCATTTTCTACTTGGCTGACAACATGGGCATCCCACACTTTATCGAATAATGTTCTCATGCGAATTTTCTCTGTGATGTTTGATTAAACTGATGCATTAATCCAAGTAAATCTTCACGAACAACTTCTTTCTTCAAATCTGCAATTTCTAAAAATTGTTCATATAAAATATCTAATTCATTTTTAGATGTATCAAAACCGATATCTTTTAGACGATAAGCTAACGCCGAACGCCCGCTACGAGCTGTCAAAATAATAGAGGATTCATTAACTCCAACATCTGCTGGATTGATAATTTCGTATGTTTCACGGTTTTTAATCACACCATCTTGATGAATTCCAGAACTGTGCGCAAAAGCATTCGATCCTACAATTGCTTTGTTTGGTTGAACCATCATTCCCATTGTTTCAGAAGTTAATTGACTTAATTCTGTTAACATTTGAGCATTGATATCTGTATAAAAATTCAATTCTTTGTGTTGTCTAAAAATCATCACGATTTCTTCCAAGGCCGTATTACCAGCACGCTCACCAATTCCATTAATTGTACATTCTATTTGGCGTGCTCCATTTATAGCTCCTGCAACTGCATTCGCTGTCGCTAAACCTAAATCGTTATGATTGTGGCAAGAAATAATCACATTATCAATTCCTTGAACATGATCTTTTAAATATTTAATTTTATTTCCATACTCAAAAGGCAAACAATAACCCGTTGTGTCTGGAATATTAAGAACCGTCGCACCAGCTTTTATCACTTCTTCACAAACTTGAGCAAGAAAAGCATTATCCGTTCTTCCTGCATCTTCAGCATAAAACTCAACATCATCTACAAATGTTTTTGCATATGCAACCGCTTCAACTGCACGTTCGATAATCGCTTCACGATTCGAATTAAATTTGTGAATAATATGAGAATCCGAAGTTCCAATTCCGGTATGAATTCTTGGTTTTACGGCATATTGTAAAGCTTTAGCTGCAGATTCTATATCTTTTTTGTTTGCACGAGTTAAACCACAAACTGTGGCATTTTTCACTAATTTTGAAATTGCATTTACGGCTTCGAAATCTCCAGGACTTGAAATTGGAAAACCAGCCTCGATAATATCAACGCCTAATTCGTCCAATCGAGCCGCAATTTCTAACTTCTGTTTTTTGTTTAACTTACACCCCGGCACTTGCTCTCCATCTCTCAGTGTCGTATCAAAAATTTGAATCTTCTCAGCACTCATTGCAATTAGTTTTGTTTGTTATTGTGATGTAAAATTAAAATTGTACTAACTTTAAATTTTCAAATTGAAAAGTGTTTTACAATTCTTAAAGCTAAAATATTTATCATAATCATTTTATTTTCAATACATTATATATAATTTAATTACAATGTCAAATCATAACAAAGACGCACTATTTAGTTTAATAAAGTCACTTAATCGTTCCGAAAAACGTCAATTCAAACTTTATGTAAATCGTCTGCAAATTAATGCAGATGCAAAATTTTTGTTATTATTTGAAGCATTGGATAAGTTGGAAGAATATGATGAAACGGCTATTTTGAAGAAAAAAATTACCACGAAACAACAATTATCAAATCTAAAAGCGCATTTGTACAAACAAATTTTGTTTAGCTTGAGAATGAATCCTTCGCAACAAAATTCGCGTATGCAAATACGTGAACAGTTTGATTTTGCTACGATTTTGTATCAAAAAGGCTTACACAAACAAAGTCTAAAAATGTTGGACAAAGCCAAAACTCAAGCCTTAGATTTTGACGAAAAAGCCATTGCTTATGATATTTTAGAACTCGAAAAAATTATCGAATCGCAATTTATTACACGAAGTATTTCTGGTCGTGCAGATCAATTGATTGAACAATCGGAAGAGTTAAGTTTACAGAATTTACAAGCGAGTAAATTATCTAATTTATCGCTGAAATTATATAGCATTTTGCTTGAAAATGGATATGCAAAAGATGAAGAAGAAATTAAGAAAATTCAGAATTTCTTTGATTCGGAAACAAAAAATATCGATTTCAAGAAATTAAAATTCAAAGAGAAATTGTGGTTTTATAAAGCAAATGTTTGGTTGTCGATGTTAACGCAAAACCTACATTCTGCCTATGAATTTTCTAAAAAATGGGTTGAGTTATTTTACGAGAAAAAAGAGCGAATTCTTAGTCACCCTGTTTGGTTTATCAAAGGAAATTCATATTTATTGAAAATTTTATATCTGAAAAAAAATTCGGAAGAATTCAAATTTTGGTTTGATAAATTGGAATCTGTTTACGAGATTTTGCCTCAAAATGATAATGTGGAAGCGCTTTGGTTTATCAATAAATTTAATAGTAAACTGAATTATTTTTTCATTAATCCAAAAGAAAATATTAGCCCTTTTTTAATTAAAGATATTTTGCGCGAAATAAAATTGCATCAACATAAAATCGATAACCACCATATTTTAGTGCTTTATCTAAAAATAGCTGCGTATTATTTTCTGAATAAAGATTGGGATAATTCCTTTGATTATTGTCAAAAAATTATCAATAGTGAATCTACAATTCAAGAAGATTTACATTTTTACACCTTGGTTTTGATTATGATGAATTTATATGATTCTGGCAACGATCAAGAATTGGATATGTATTCGTACAAAACGCATCAATTCTGTAAAAAGATGAAAAATAGTAACATTATTACACGAAAAATTAGTTTATTTTTTATTGAATTAAATGATTTGTATCCTCATGAAAAAGTTAAAGCTTTCAGAGAATTAGATGATTTCTTGAAAGATTCGGACAATGAAAATTTGTTGCGAAGAAATACCAATTACATTAATCTTAGACGTTGGATGGAGGATAAAATTTAGACTTAAATTATCTGCATAAAATAATTTTAAAAATTTAGTGTTTATCATATATTTACATCTAAATTAACACATAAACACTATGTACCAAGATTACAAAGTTGGCGAACATAAAGCGAACAAAGGATTGCGCTTTTTAAATTTTATTATAGATTATGTATCAATCATTTTATTGACGATGCTATTTTTCGGTTTTATAGCAATTGTTATTGTGATCATTAATCCAGAAAGCGACATTATTTATCAATTAGAAAATATAAATCCTTTGATTGATAGAGTTATCACAGCCTTTTTTTATGTTTTACTAATTTTTTTATCAGAGTTTTTAACCAAAGGACGTTCATTAGGTAAATTTATTACAGGAACAAAAGTTGTGATGATTGACGGTTCTACACCTACAACGAAAGATTATTTTACAAGAAGTATTTGTAGAATAATTCCATTTGATGTTCTTACTTTTTTAGGAGAAAATGGTTGGCACGATAAAATTTCAAAAACTACAGTTGTGAACAAAAAAGCTTTTGAAGCAGATTTATCACAAGCAGACAACATCGAAAGTATTGGAAAAACTGAGTTTGAATAATTTTCTATAAAATAAAATCTATTCAAATTATCTCAAAACAATAATTTATGTAAAAAATCATTGTTTTTTCTGCGTATTATTTCGCAAAAAAGGCTATTTATTAATACATTTGCAACGTAAATATATTTTTGAGAAATGGAAAAACAACCTCAAGAGGTAGTGTTAGTTGGTGCTGGTATCATGAGTGCTACTTTAAGCATACTTCTTAAAAAAATAAATCCGGCAATTAAGATTTCTGTTTTCGAAAAATTAGATAAGATTGGATTTGAAAGCTCTGATGCTTTCAATAATGCAGGTACTGGTCACTCTGCTTTTTGTGAATTGAATTATACACCAATGGACAAAAATGGAGTGGTTAACATTGATAAAGCAATTAATATTGCAAAACAATTTGAAACTTCGAAAGAGTTTTGGTCTTACTTAGTCGAAAATAATTACGTTTCTTCTCCAGAAAAATTCTTACGTCCTACTCCGCATATGTCTTTTGTTTGGGGCGATGACGATGTAAATTTCTTGAAAAAACGTTACGAAAAATTATCTCAGCATCCTTTATTTAAGGATATGGAATATTCGGATGATGTTTCTAAAATCAGAGAATGGGCTCCATTAATTGTTGACGGTAGAAAAGGTAATGAAAAAGTTGCGGCAACGCATATGAACTTGGGAACTGATGTGAATTTTGGTGAATTAACGCGTCAAATTTTCAAAGGTTTACAAGACAAAAAAGAAATCACGTTAGAAACTGAACACGAAGTAAAAGACTTAAATCGTCTTAGCAACGGAAAATGGGCAGTTAAAGTAAAAGATTTAAAATCTGGAAATAACAAAGCACTTAATGCTGATTTCGTATTTATTGGTGCAGGTGGAGGAGCAATTTTATTGTTACAAAAATCTGGAATTCCAGAATCGAAAAAATTTGGTGGCTTCCCAGTTGGTGGACAATGGTTAATTTGTCAAAACGAAGAAGTAATCAAAAAACATCATGCAAAAGTATATGGAAAAGCAAAAATTGGTGCACCACCAATGTCTGTTCCTCACTTAGATACACGTGTTATTGATGGAAAACAATCTCTATTATTTGGTCCATTTGCAACATTCTCAACAAAATTCTTAAAATACGGATCTAATTGCGATTTATTCAAATCTGTAAACTTAGGAAACGTAGGATTTTTGATGAATTGTGGATTAAACAATATCGATTTAACAAAATACTTGGTAGAACAAGTGATGTTGTCTAAAGAGAAAAAAGTAGAAGAATTACAAGAATATTTTCCTGAAGCTAAATTAGAAGATTGGTTCGAACAAACTGCAGGACAACGTGTTCAAGTAATCGAAAAACAAGATGGAAAAGGAGTTTTAAAATTTGGTACAGAAATCGTAACATCTCAAGATGGAACAATGTCTGCCTTATTAGGAGCTTCTCCAGGAGCATCTACATCTGTTAGTGCAATGTTGAACTTAATGAAACAATGTTTCCCAGACTTGATGAAAAACAACTGGAACGAAGCGATCAAAGAAATGATTCCTTCTTACGGAGAAGATTTAGCGCAAGCTGAATTAGTTGAAGCATCAAGAGCTCGTACAACTAAAGTGCTTAAAATTTTAGATTAAGATTTTCTTACATCATATAATTATAAATCCTGATTTTCATTTATCAGGATTTTTTTTTGCACGAAACTTAAGAGCATAAAAAAGGTTTGAGAATAAATTCTCAAACCTTTTAATTTTTTCTGAACATCTTAGTCTTTCTAGTCTTCGCTTTTGATAATTTCGTATTCAACTTGCATCACTCCTGTGTTAGTGTGACCAATTTCGCTGAATGCAGCTTGACTTAAGTCTAAAACTCTAGATTTAGCGTATGGACCTCTGTCGTTGATTTCTACAACCACAGATTTACCATTTCTGATATTCGTAACTTTTACTTTCGTACCAAATGGTAAAGACTTATGGGCAGCCGTTAGTTCGTGTTTGTCGTACGTTTCACCACTAGCTGTCTTGCGTCCGTGGAATTTGTCTCCATACCAAGAAACAACTCCTGTCGAGATTTTTCGAGCACTATTCTCGATAAGTTCTCCAACCAACTTTTCATCTTCAACTGATAATGTATCTTTTTTGATGGTATCATTATCAATATCGTTACTAAATCTTTTCTCAGAAGCTGGCATAATAATTGTGTCATTATTACCAGAATCCTTAAAAATTTTACCATCAGCATTTGCTATTGGAAAAATCATTAACATTGCTATAAACGCTGTAATGCTTTTCGTCATCCTTTAGATATTTCTGATTTACTTTGCAAATTTAAGGGTATAAACAGCTTCTTATTTAGAATTATTCTAATCGATTGATTTTTAATTCTAAAATCTCTTGTGCTTTGCGAATTTAGATGCCTACAGCGATTTGTTAATTTAATGTTAAAATAAACCTATAATCCCAATTTTTTTGGCAATTATTTGTTTAAATCGTATATCTTATTGATTATCAATAAATAATAATTTTGTATAATTTGAAGAAATTTATCAAATAAAGAAATAAAAAGGTAAAGTTTACAAAACTTTACCTTTTCTTAATTTTTAAAGATTTAAAAATCAATTATAAACTAGCTAAAATCTCTTTTACTTTAGCCGAAATTAATTTTCCTTCCGCTTTACCAGCTAATTTAGATGAAGCAGCTCCCATTACTTTTCCCATATCTTTTGGAGAAGTAGCGCTAACTTCTGCAACAATTTCTGTAATTGCAGCTGTTAATTCTTCGTCAGATAATTGAGCAGGTAAAAATTGTTGAATAACTTCTGCTTGCGCCAATTCTTTTTCAGCTAATTCTTTACGTTCGTTTGCTTCGAACTGTTCAGCAGCTTCTTTACGTTGTTTTACTAATTTTTGTAATAAAGCAATTTCTTGATCTTCTGATAATTCACCGTTAGCACCAGATGTTTTTGCTAATAATAATTCAGATTTTACAGCTCTTAAAGCTTCTAAAGCAACAGTATTTTTAGCTTTCATCGCTTCTTTTAACTGTGCCATTATTTGAGTTTCTAAATTCATTTGTTTTGCTTTTAGACTACAAATTTAAGACAAAAAAAGGCTCATCGCAAAAGCAATGAACCTTTTCTATAATAAGAATATTTTTTACGAGTGATCGTTTATTAATCTACGTTATCGTGTAGAAAATTGTTTGGACGAATTTGTGTTTCGTTGTTACGATTAGTTCCGACAGAAAAATCAGAAGATTGATTATCATTACGATCAGATAAATTCAATCCTTGACGTTTGTAAGCAGGAATTGCTTCGTATTCGTCTACTTGAGAATTCGTCATCGTATTGTTGAATTTAAAATTAAATTGTTTCAAACGATTTCTTCTCTCTTCAATCATACTATTCAATTCAGGATCATTTGATTGCTCAATTGGCTGACTAAATGGATCTATAGCAACTTGTACTTCTTCAGCTTGTGGAGCAGCAGAATGAGCTACATTAGATTGAATTGGCTCTACATTTCCATATCCTTCATTCTTTGGAGCTTGGTATCCAGCATAATTATTTTGAGGATAATTTGACTGTTCTGAAGCTACAGGATTAGAATATGAATTATATGTTTGATTATTATTTACATTATTCGTTGGTTCTTGCGGACGATTAAAATCAGATTTCAAACGTGGTTCGAAATCATCGTAAGAACGTCTTTCTTGTACTGGCTCATCTTCAATATCATCTAAAACATAACGCTTTGGAGAATTATTTTCTTCGAAAGATTCTTCTGGCGTATTGTGATAAGTTTGTTGTTGAAAACTTTGGTTAATATCTGCTTGACGATAATTATTTTGCGGAGCCTCTGGCGTTTGATTTTGTTGAGGCGTTTGTGGTGCTTGTTGAGAAGCATTAGAACGACCAAAATCTAACGTCATTGGTTTTACACGATTCACAAAAGGTTGTTCAACTGATAATGTTTTATTTATTGGTTGTTCTTCCTCTAATGTGTGTACAATTTTTTGTTCCTCTTTTCCTGTATAAGCTTGATCTTCTGTAGGAAAACCAGTTGCTACAACAGTTACAGAGATAGAATCTCCTAAATCTAAGTCTTCACCAATACCCATGATAATATTTGCACTATTACCAGCTTCTTGTTGAATGTAATCATTGATAATACCGATTTCATCCATTGTAATTTCGTTATTACCAGATAAAATCAATAACAATACATTACGCGCACCTGTAATTTTGTTGTTGTTTAACAATGGAGAATCTAAAGCAGAAGAAATTGCATCTTTCGCTTTGTTTTCACCAGAACCTTGTGCAGATCCCATAATTGCTGTACCAGAATTTTTAAGTACTGTACGCGCATCACGTAAATCGATGTTCATTGCATAGTGTTGTGTAATAACTTCTGCAATCCCTTTAGCCGCTGTTGTTAAAACCTCATCAGCTTTTGAGAAACCATTTTTGAAACCTAAGTTTCCATATAATTCACGCAATTTATCATTGTTAATAACAATCAATGAATCTACGTTTTGTCTTAATTTTTCGATACCTTTTTCGGCTTGTTCCAACCTCATTCTTCCTTCGAAAAAGAATGGCGCTGTAACAATCCCTACTGTTAAGATATCCATTTCTTTTGCAATACCAGCAATTACTGGCGCTGCTCCGGTTCCTGTACCACCACCCATTCCGGCAGTAATAAAGACCATTTTAGTTCCTTCGTCTAAAACAGCTTTTACATCATCCATACTTTCAATAGCAGATTGCTCTCCTACCTCAGGATTTGCTCCAGCTCCTAAACCTTCTGTTATTGCTTGTCCTAATTGAATTCTTGTTGGTACTGGACTATTTGCTAATGCTTGAGAGTCCGTATTACAAATTACAAATTCTACACCTGCAATCCCTTGTTCAAACATGTAGTTTACGGCATTACTACCTCCACCACCTACTCCGATTACTTTGATAGCTTGAGATCGGCTCTTTGGTAAGTTGAACACAATATCTCCTGTTAACATATCACTCATATTCTTCTTATTAAATTGGTTCGTAATTTATTCTAGTTTATTCTTATTATTCAGTTTCGTTGATCATTTGGATAAATTTATCCGTCCATTTCGAAAAGAAATTTTTCTTTTCTGGTTTAGATTTAGCTTCTTTCTTTTCTCCAATTTCTTGATCCAAGAATTCGTCCACTACTTCTTCTCTTTTTGGTTTTTGGATTACCGATTCCTCCTCTACTATAACTTCTGCTTTTGCAGTTTTTTTGTGCTGAGTTGGTTGAATTCCAATTTCTAATTCTTCTTGGTTATTTAAGTTATTAATTACTGGTTTTTCATAAATTTCGTGCTGATAATTCGCCGCTAATTCTTCTAAACCTTTCATTAATAATCCAACAGATGTTGCATATTCTGGTCCGCTAATTTCCTCAGCTTTTGCTCCGACAATATGTTCGTTAGAGTATCCAATTCTTACATCCATTCCTGTTACATATTCTGTAAGTTGACGAATGTGTTTCAATTTAGATCCACCTCCTGTTAAAACGATTCCTGCAATCAATTTTTTGTTTTGATCTTCGCAACCGTAGTTTTTCAATTCCAAATATACTTGTTCCAAAATTTCCTGCACACGTGCATGAATAATTTGTGACAATCTTTTTAATGATATTTCTTTTGCTTCGCGTCCTTTTAAACCAGGAATCGATACAATTTCAGTTTCTTTATTTTCTCCTGGCCAAGCAGAACCAAATTTTTCTTTTAAAGCTTCGGCTTGCTTTCCAATAATAGAACATCCAACTTTAATGTCTTCTGTAATCACATTTCCTCCAAACGGAATAACAGATGTGTGTCGAATAATATTATCCTTAAAAATTGCAATATCCGTTGTTCCACCACCTATATCAATCAATGCAACACCAGCTTCTTTTTCTTCTTCGCTAAGCGCAGCACTAGATGATGCAATTGGTTCTAAAGTAATACTTGCCAAACGTAAACCAGCAGCTTTTACACAACGTGCAATATTTCGGATCGATGAAACTTGTCCTACAACCACATGGAAATTAGCCTCTAAACGGCTTCCGTACATACCGATTGGTTCGCGGATTTCACCTTCGTTATCAACCTTAAATTCTTGAGGAAGAACATGGATAATTTCTTCTCCAGGTAACATGACCAATTTGTAAACTTGATTTGTTAATAACTTTAAATCATTATCATCAATCACGTCTTCTGAATTGGTACGAGTAATGTAATCGCTATGTTGTAAACTACGAATATGTTGTCCGGCAATACCAACAGTAACATCAGTAATTTTGACACCAGATGATCTTTCAGCCTTATCAATTGCTTCTTTTATCGAGTTGATGGTTTGAGTAATATTATTTACAACACCTCTGTGTACACCTAAGCTTTTTGCTTGTCCGTGTCCAAGAATTTCGATTTTTCCGTTCTCATTTTTTCGTCCGACAAGCGCTACAATCTTTGTAGTCCCTATGTCTAAGCCAACTGCAATCTTACTATTGTTCTCCATTTTTTATTCGTTTGGTTGCTACAACTTGGTTTACAAATTTCAAGCTCAATTTTTCATAATCTTCAGTTCCTATAAAATCAATGTATTGATTATAGAATAATTTTAGATTATGTAACTTCTGTTCAAAGTTGTTTAAAGTTCCTAATTCTATATAATAGTTTCCTGTGTTTACAATTAAATTAAAAGAACGTTGTCCCACTTTTTGAATTGCTATGATGTGATTTTTTAATAAATCGTCAGCTTTCAAAGCTTGAACAAACTTACTCAAATCTTCATACTCATTCGGTTTTACATCACCAGAAACTAAGATTACATCTGCTGAATTTAATTTAGATAAAGGCATTTTCCCGCCTTTTGTTGTCAAATAAAATTCATTTTTCAGCGTCTTTATTCTTGCTACTGCTGAGTTTGCTTTTATGTCAAGTCGTAAATGTCCGTTGATATCCTTACTTACTTGTACAGAATCCACAAAAGGACTCTCACTTACTTTTTGTTCGATTTCTTTTACATTCACCTCTCGTAGAGATTGTTTCAGAATGTCTTTTCCATCTTTGTTGATAATTTCTCTTATCGATTCATCATTAATAAAATAATTATCAACTGGCTGAACAAACGCCACGTCAATTTTTTTCACAGTACGCGAAGCATTCTTAATTACCGTAAAACTAATCAAACCGATTAGCAAGGCAACTCCAAAAATCACTTTTATGATTTTCAATTTACGCTTCACTTAACCACTCTTTTATTGGTTTAACAATTGTATCAATATTTCCTGCTCCAACAGTCAATAATACATCAAAATCTTGTTTTTTGATGTTTGCTAAACTATCTTCTAATGAAGATACTATTTTTTCATTTAAATTCACCTTTTCTAGCAACCAATTTGAAGTAATTCCTTCGATTGGTAACTCTCTGGCAGGATAAATGTCTAATAAAATCAAACTATCTAACTGCGATAAACTTTGTCCAAACTCTTCTGCGAAATCTCTTGTACGTGTAAATAAGTGAGGCTGAAATACTCCCAACACTTTTTTACCCGGATAAAGTTCACGAACTGAACGAATTGCTGCATTCAATTCTGTTGGATGATGTGCATAATCGTCGATGTAAATTTTTCCATTTGCTTCGAAACGATTAAAACGTCTTTTAACTCCAACAAAAGTTGATAAAGCTTCTTTAATTTTATCATGTGGAACACCCATGTAATCTGCAACAGCTAAAGCCGCAACCGCATTTTCCATATTGTGATGTCCTGGTAATAAAATTCCAACATCTGTCAATGAACCGTTTGGTGTTTTTACATCAAATACATAATGTCCATCAATAATTCTTACATTGTGTCCATCATAATCTGCGTCCAAATCTACTCCATACGTAAAAGCTCCTTCGAAAGGCAAACCTTTGTGAACAAATAATTTTTCTTCCACAATTGCCGCAAATTCTTGAAACGATTTTTTCACTTCATCACGCTCACCATAAATATCCAAATGATCTGCATCATCACTTGTGATAATCGCTAATTTTGGAGAAAGACGTAAGAAAGAACGGTCAAACTCATCGGCTTCTGCAACTGTATATTTAGATCCATTTAAGATGATATTCGAATCGTAATTTTCTGCAATACCACCTAAAAAAGCTGTACATTCTACATTCGCAACTTTTAGGATATGTCCTAAAATAGATGAAGTCGTTGTTTTTCCATGTGTTCCCGCAACACCAATATTGTATGTATGTTTGGTAATTTCACCTAACACTTCTGAACGCTTCATGACTTTAAAATCATTCACTAAAAAATAATTTAGTTCTGAATGATCTTTTGGTACTGCTGGCGTATAAATTACCAACGTATTTTTTGGATTAATTCCTGCTGGAATTAACTCGATGTTATCTTCAAAATGAATATCAATTCCTTCAGCAATCAATTCAGTTGTTAACTCGGTTTGTGTTTTGTCATAACCTACAACTTCTTTTCCGATTGACTTGAAGAAACGTTCCAAAGCACTCATTCCGATTCCTCCTGCACCGATGAAATAATAATATGTTTTATCTAAAATATTCATTATAATAAATTCAATAATATATCTACAATCTCTTTTGTCGCATTCGGTTTCCCTAATTGCTTAATGTTTTGAGATAATTTATTTTTTAATTCTTCATTGTTCGCCAAAGCAATTACTTCTTTGACTAAAATTTGTTTTGCATCTACATCTTTTACCATAATCGCTGCATCTTTCTCAACCAATGCTTGTGCATTTTTGGTTTGATGATCTTCTGCCGCTGTTGGCAATGGAAGCAAAATAGTTGCTTTTCCAACAATACACAATTCCGAAATTGCCATTGCTCCTGCACGAGAAACAATCATATCCGAAGCTGCATACGCATCTTTCATGTTATAAATAAATTCGGTTACATGAATCGTTGGATATTTATCGCCAACCAAATTTTTGATTTTTTGATAATCTAACTTTCCTGTTTGCCAAATCAATTGAACGCCACTTGCAACAAATTCGTCAAGGTTTTCTAACCAAGCGTTGTTCATTGCTCTTGATCCTTGCGAACCTCCAACAGATAAAATAGTTGGTTTTTCTGGATCTAATCCAAAAGCTGAAATTGCTTCTGCCTTTGATGGTAAATTTTGAAAAATTTCGGCACGAATAGGATTTCCTGTATAATGCACTTTTTCTTGTGGAAACTGTGAAATTCCTTCGTAAGCTGTACAAATTGCACTCGCTTTATTTTTCAAAATTTTGTTGGTAACTCCCGGAAACGAATTTTGTTCTTGTAATAAAATCGGAACATTTTTGCTTCCTGCTACCCACAACATTGGTCCACTTGCATAACCTCCTGTACCAACAGCTAAATCTGGCTGAAAATCTTTGTAGATTTTTTTTGCAAGACTTAAGCTTTTTATCAATTTAAAAGGGAACTTTAAATTCGCTTTCATGTTACTTCTATCAAATCCAGAAATTGGCAAACCTTTTATGTCATATCCAACTTTTGGCACTTTTTCCATTTCCATTCTTCCTTCTGCTCCAACGAACAAAATTTGTGCATCTGGCAAACGTCTTTTAATTTCGTCTGCAATTGCAATGGCTGGATAAATATGTCCACCTGTTCCTCCGCCGCTTATTAAAACTTTAGGCGATGTCTTCGATGTATTCTTCACTTAATACTTTTCTATCTTGTTCTAATTCTTCTTGCGATTTAATCTGAGTACTTACACTCAAAATTATTCCGAACGAAATACATGTCATCCAAATGGATGTTCCTCCGTAACTAATCATTGGTAATGGTTGCCCCGTTACTGGAATTAAATTAACCGCTACCGCCATGTTTACCATTGCTTGTATAATAATTGGTAAGCCCACTGCAAACACAAGTAGCGTACCAAAAACGGTATGAATCTTTGATGCGATGATACAAATCCGTATTAAAATCAGAAGGAAAATTCCAATTAATAGAATTGCACCAATTGCACCATATTCTTCTACAATAATAGCGAAGATAAAATCGGATGATGACTGAGGTAAAGTTTGTTTGAAAACACTTTTTCCTGGTCCAGCCATTTCATTCAATCCTCTTGCAATTGCAGCTTTTGCGTGTAAAACTTGATAACTTTCTAATCCAGAATCGTCATTAAATTTCTCGATACGTGACATCCATGTGTGCACACGAGAATTTGTTACTAAGTCTGGACGAGATAAAGCCATCCACACAAATCCGCCACCAAGTACTAAACCTACCCCGGCAATTGTAAATAAATATTTGAATGGAAATCCACCAATAATCAACAATATTCCACACATTCCAGCTAACATCAACGCTGTTGAACCATTAGAAGGAAAGATTAATCCTACAATTACAATAATTGGTAAGAATAATGGAACTGCTGTGTTTTTCCACGTATATTCTTTGTCTCTATTTTTTGTCAAATAACGAGCTATATAAATCAACAACGCTTGCGAAGCAATCATCGAGGGTTGAATACCAATTCCAGTTCCCGGAATCGTTAACCAACGTGCAGCATTTGCACCTCCAATGGTTTGTCCTTGTACGAGCGTTATTGCCAAAACTCCAGAAAGTATAACAACAGCTGTTAAAGCAAACAAACCAAACCAACGATAATCAATACGTTGTAATCCATAAATGATAAATAAACCAATTAATAAAATCACTGCGTGTTTACCTAAATGCCCAAAAATAGTACCCGATCCTACCGTATACACCAAGTTAGAACTTGCTGAATAAACAGGTAAAAACGAAAATAGTGCTAACAATAAAATGAAAGCCCAAAGCGGTTTATCGCCTTTAAAATATTTTTGTACGATGTTAGACATTGGTTGGTTGTGTTATTATAATTTGCGTACGTTTTCTTTAAATTGATCTCCACGATCTTCATAACCATTGAACAAATCGAAACTTGCACAAGCTGGTGACAGAAGAACCGTTTCTCCTTTTGTTGCTAATTTATATGATTGCTCTACACAATCTTTCATTGTATTTGTCTCAACAATTGTATCGATATATGGACTGAAAAAATCAACAATTTTTGCGTTATCAACACCCAAACAAACAATTGCTTTCACTTTCTTTTTCACGAAAGGTAAAACTTCGTTGTAATCGTTTCCTTTATCAGTTCCTCCAACAATCCAAACAACTGGCTTTGTCATACTTTCCAAAGCAAAATATGTTGCATTCACATTTGTTGCTTTAGAATCGTTGATAAAATCAATTCCTCCAATTGTCAAAACAGGCTCTAAACGATGTTCAACAGATTTGAAATCTGATAAACTCTTTTTTAAATCCTCATTATTGATATCAATAATTTTTGCAGCTACAGCCGCAGCCAATGAGTTAGAAACATTGTGTTTTCCAATTAATCCTAAATCATTCACTAACATTGTAAAATCACCATTCGAATCGTTCACACGGAACAATTCATTGTTTGCGTATGCTTCATTTGTTGCATCCATCATTGTGAACGGTTTGCGATGAGCGCGAATATCAATCTGTTCAATCATCTCCATTGTTTTTGGATCATCCAAATTGTAGATAAAATAATCGTTTTCATCTTGGTTTTCAGTAATTCTGAATTTAGCCTTTGCATACAAATCAAACTGATAATTGTATTGGTCTAAATGATCTGGTGTAATGTTCAGTAAAATTGCAACATACGGTTTGAAATCTGTTTTGATATCATCTAACTGAAAACTACTTACTTCTAACACATAATAATCGAAGTTGTCTTCTGCTACAGATTTTGCAAAACTTTTTCCGATGTTACCACCTAATCCTACATTTAATCCAGCTTGCTTTAGGATATGGAACATCAAACTTGTCGTTGTTGTTTTTCCATTAGATCCTGTAATCGCAATAATTTTTGCATCTGTGTAACGAGACGCAAATTCAATTTCAGAAATAATTGAAATTCCTTTTTCTTCTAATTTCTGAATTAGCGCTGCTTTTTTTGGAATACCTGGACTTTTCATTACTTCATCGGCATTCAGAATTAATTCTTCTGTGTGCTGACCTTCTTCATAAGCAATTCCGTGCTCCTCCAAAAGTTGTTTATACTTGTCTTTTATTTGTCCCATGTCCGAAAGAAAAACATCAAAATTTTCTTTCTTCGCAAGAATAGCTGTTCCTACGCCACTTTCTCCTCCTCCTAAAACGACTAATCTTTTCATTTTTTATCTAATCTTTAAGGTAATAATACTAATTACCGCTAAA
This sequence comes from Empedobacter sp. UBA7611, assembly GCF_002484365.1. Lineage (NCBI taxonomy): Bacteria > Pseudomonadati > Bacteroidota > Flavobacteriia > Flavobacteriales > Weeksellaceae > Empedobacter > Empedobacter sp. UBA7611. The sequence continues at coordinate 18,524 of NZ_DLJR01000064.1, read as the reverse complement.
ATGATTCCGATGATAATTGCACGTACCACGATTTTACTTTCGTGATAACCTAACTTCTGAAAATGGTGATGTAGAGGAGACATCAAAAAGATTCTGCGACCTTCACCAAATTTCTTTTTCGTGTACTTGAAATAAGACACCTGTAACATTACTGATAAACTTTCTGCGAAAAATATTCCACACAAAATTGGTAATAATAATTCTTTACGAACGATAATTGCTAAAACAGCAATAATTCCTCCGATTGTTAAACTTCCTGTATCTCCCATGAACACTTGAGCTGGATAGGTATTATACCAAATAAATCCGATCAAACCTCCAAGGAAAGCTCCACAGAAAATCAAGACTTCTTCTGAACGCGGAATAAACATAATGTTCAAATAATCGGCGAACATTAAATTTCCGGAAACGAAAACAAACATCGAGATTGCCGCCATAATCACAGCCGAACTACCTGCTGCTAAACCGTCGATTCCATCTGTTAAATTTGCTCCATTCGATACTGCTGTAATGATAAAAATTACCGCAAAAATAAAAATCGCTGCAACTGCCCATGTTGGTCGATCTTGCGCATCCATCCAAAACAAAATATCAGAATAGTTGAATTCATTTCCTTTTACAAAAGGCATTGTCGTTTCTAATGTTTTTTCTTCTGGACCAAATTTTATTTGTCGGTTGTATTCTGTTTGTTCTATTCCTACAGCTGTTTTTACTCTATTTTCTTGATGTTTTACAGTAACTGTTGGACTGAAATAAAGCATTAATCCAACTACAACTCCAAGACCAACTTGTCCTAAAATTTTAAATTTACCTTGTAAACCTTCTTTGTTTTTTCTAAAAACTTTGATGTAATCGTCTAAAAAACCAATCACACCTAACCAAATTGTTGAAACCAACAAAATAATAATGTAAATATTATCTAATCTCGCAAAAAGTAAAGTCGGAATTAATGTCGCCAAAATGATGATTAAACCACCCATTGTTGGCGTTCCTGCTTTTTCGATTTGTCCTTTTAAACCTAAATCACGAACAATTTCGCCCATTTGTTCTTTACGTAAATAACTGATGATTCGTTTTCCGTAAAACAAACTGATGAACATTGCCAATAAAATTGCCATTCCCGCGCGGAAAGACGTGTATTGAAACATACGCGCTCCTGGAAAATGGATACCTTCTAAATAATCAAATAAATAGTATAACATTCTTTATTTGTTCAATATTTTACTCAATTCTGATGCAACTTCTACATCAGAAAAATGTGTTCTTACTCCGTTAATTTCTTGATACGTCTCGTGACCTTTTCCCGCAATCAAAATAATATCTTTTGGTTCGGACATTTTAAGTGCTGTTTTTATAGCTTCTTTTCGATCTGTAATCTTCAAGGTGCGATTATAAAATTGCGCTTTTACACCAACTTCCATCTCACGAAGAATTTCTTCTACATCTTCAGTTCTCGGATTATCTGATGTAAAAATAGCAAGATTAGATTTTTCGCTCGCGATATCGGCCATTTCTGGACGTTTTGTTTTATCACGATCTCCACCACAACCTACAACTGTTATTAGTTTTTCATTTTTGGTACGAATTCCTTCTATTGTATCCAAAACATTTTCTAATGCATCAGGCGTATGTGCATAATCTACGATTACGATAATTCCTGACTCCGTTTTGAATGTTTGAAAACGACCATCAACATTTCCTAGTGTGCTCAATGCTTTTAGAACTTCTAACTCATCTTGTCCTAAAATTGACGCTACACCAAAAACTAATAATAAATTATATGCATTGAATTGACCAATTAATGATGTCCAGAATTCTTTTCCGTTGAATTCTAATTGCATTCCATCAAATTGGTGTTCAATAATTTTCCCTTTAAAATCTGCATCAGTTTTTAGCGCATACAATTTTTTCGTAGCAACTGTATTCTGAAGCATTACTTTTCCGTTTTTATCATCTGCATTCGAAATTGCTGTAGACGTTTTTGGCAAATCGTCGAAGAATTTCTTTTTTGCTGCAAGATAATTTGCAAACGTTTTGTGATAATCTAAATGATCGTGTGTGATATTCGTAAATCCAGCCACTTCGAAATGCAAACCAGCAATTCTATTTTGATGAATTCCGTGCGAAGAAACTTCCATAAAAGCAAATTCGCATCCTCTATCTACCGCTTCACGAAACATTTTGTTCAATGTCAAAATATCTGGCGTTGTATGCGTAGACGGAATCACTTCACCATCAATCACAATTTTAATCGTCGAAATTAATGCACAAGCATAACCTAATTTTGTAAACAATTCGTACAACAAAGTTGTCGTTGTTGTTTTTCCATTCGTACCTGTAACTCCAACAAGTTTTAAATCTTTTGTTGGATTTCCATAAAAATTAGAAGCTAAAATTCCTAATGCAATCGTTGAATTTTCAACTTTCACATACGTTACTCCATCAATTAAATTTTCTGGCAAAACTTCGCAAACAATTGCTTTAGCACCTAAACCAATCGCTTTTTCTATATACTGATGACCGTCAACTGTAACTCCATTTACAGCGACAAAAACATCATCGTTTGATACTTTTCTTGAATCAAATTGAATATTATTGACTTCAACTTTTGTTGAACCAATCGTTTCTGAGATGGAAACTTTATATAATAAATCAACTAAATTTCTCATCCTTCCAACATTAAATAAATTGTCTCACCCTTCTTAAATCTTGTTCCCGCAGGAATGGATTGATTTGTTACTTTTCCAAACCCTGAATATTGTACATCTAATCCTAAATTTTCTAATACCGGAATTGCTTTAGACCCTGTATGACCAGTCACATTTGGTACTATATTTTTAGAATTACTAACATTAATATCATCTCCTTTTTTAAACTCTTTCACCGCGTTCTTTTTTACTAAATCGCGTGGCAAAGGTATGGGAGTTTTTGAATATACCCAATCGGCAATTTTCTTAAAAACCGGAGCTGTTACACTACCTCCATAAAACCCTTTGGCTGTATTTGGTTTGTGCACAACTACGATACAAGAATACTTTGGTTTTTCTGCTGGAAAATATCCTGCAAATGAAGCACGATATTGCATTCCTTTACCATCTCGCTTCCAATAATCAACACGAGCAGTACCAGTTTTACCAGCAATATCGTAATTACTATTACTAATAATACGTCCCGTTCCTTGTTCTACTGCACCACGAAGCATTTCTTGCATCTGTTTTACATTTTCCAAAGAAGTTAGTTGATCCACTAAAACAACAGGCTCGAAAACTTTATCAGGTTCACCTTTACGCGTGATTTTATCCATAAATAATGGCTTCAACATTTTACCATTATTTGCCACTGCGTTGTAGAAAGTCACAATTTGAATTGGAGTTAACTGTAAACCATACCCATAACCCATTACAGGCAACGTAATATTACTCCAAGATTTACTATCTGGACGATGCATAATTGGGCTTCCTTCTCCAAGAATATCTACTCCAAGAGGCGAAGTCATATGCCATTTATCCATTTTTTTGAAGAAAGCTTTCGGGTTTTCTCCGTAGTATTTATTAATAATTTTTGCTGTACCAATGTTAGACGATTTTTTCATCACGCCATCCACAGTCAATGTTCCGTATCCGTGTGTATCTGTAATCGTACGACCATAGAATTTATAACTTCCACCTCCCGTTTCTACTGTCGAATTTTTATTGATAAAACCATCATCCATTGCTGCAAGCAACGAAACTGTTTTGAAAGTAGATCCTGGTTCTGCAGCTTCACCAACCGCATAATTATAATCGTCGATATATGTTCCATCTTTTTTACGAGATAAATTCACAATTGCACGAACTTTTCCTGTCTGAACTTCCATTACAACGACACTTCCGTGTTGCGCTTCAAATTCAGAAAGTTGTTTGTACAAAGCATCGTAAGCAACCATTTGTAAATCGGCATCTATTGTTGTGTAAACTGATGAACCCGCTTGGGGCTCTTGCTCCCAACTTTTCATTGGTTTCCATTTTCCACGTCCCATAAATTGCTCCCAACGACGACCTTCAATACCGCTTAATAAGTCAGAATAAGCTCCTTCTAACCCAACTTTTCCGCGTTGATCATCGTAACCAATTGTACGAACACCAATGTCTTGAACAATTAATTCTCGTTTTGACTCAGTTTCATGAATAAATCCACCTTTGTTTTGACCTTTGTTGAAGATTGGAAATTTTTTGATGCGTTGATATTGCTCATAATCCAAATCTTTTACTAACATCATGTAGCGATTCTTCTTTTTACGTTCTGTCGAAAATTTGTCGTAAAAATAAGAAGGTGATTTTGTAAACATCTTACCTAAAGAATCGGCAAGATTGTGCATTTCTGTTTTAAATAATTCATCTTTGATCACCGTCAAATCCACATAAACATTGTGTTTTGTAACAGTTGTAGCCATTAATGCGCCATTAGAAGCATATAAATTACCACGCTCCGCCGTAACGGTATCTAATCTAAAATTATTCTTTTCAGCAAAACGCTCTAATTCAACCCCTTCTACAATATTAATTCGAAACATAAAAACAATAATAAAGATGGCCCAAATCGCTAGCGCGCCGGCAAATACCCATCCTTTGATGACAATATTGTTTTTATTTTTCGCTGACTTCGTCATAAACTTTGTCTACTATATAATAAGGTTGTTTATCTGGAATTTTCAAACCATACACTGCTGTACGCTCCAAAATTTCCGTTTCTAATTGCATACGCATCAAATCGCGATGCTTATCTGTATATTGAGATTTTAAATCTTCTACTTTATCTTGTAATTCAGCGATTCGAACCACTTTACGATCAACTAAATGCGAACTCGAAATACTCAAAAAAGCCAAACCTACCAGATACAACATGAACTTCCAGTTTTGTTCTGAGCCAGTTTTGATTAAAAACTCACCTCTCAACAAACCTGTAAAAGTTTTTTTCTCTGGTAATATTTTTTTCTTTTTTGCCATTCCTATTTATTAATCCTCATTACGAACCGCAATACGCATTTTCGCACTACGCGCTCTTGGATTTTCATTAATTTCTTCTTGCGTTGGCACAATCACCTTTGATTGTAAAGGTTTGAAAGGCGCCGACCAATTTCCAAAAACATCACGTTCAGGCTCTCCTTCAAACATTCCGTTTTTCATGTAGCGTTTTGTTAAGCGATCTTCTAACGAATGATACGAAATAATCACCAAGCGACCACCCGGTTTTATCACTTCTCCACATTGCGTCAACATCTCTTTCAATGCAGCCATTTCATCATTTGCTTCGATGCGTAATGCCTGAAACATTTGAGCGAAAAATTTATTTTCTTTCATTTTTGGAATGAATGAAAAAATCTGCTTCAATTCATCAATTGTATTGATTTGTTTATCCGCTCTTGCTTTCACAACTTCTCTCGCTAAACGATACGAACCTTGCAATTCTCCAAAATCATAAAAAACACGCGCAAGATCTTCTTCTTCGTATTCGTTAATAATTGTTTTGGCAGATAATTTTGCATTCTGATTCATTCGCATATCCAATTCTCCATCAAAGCGAGTTGAAAAACCACGTTCTGGCGTATCAAACTGATGAGAAGAAACTCCCAAATCACCCAAAACACCATCAACTTGCTTTATTCCACGAAATCTTAAATTATTTTTCAAGAATCTAAAATTTTGCTCAACTAACTCAAATCGATTATCATCAATTTTATTGCGAACCGCATCCACATCTTGATCAAATGAAAATAATTTTCCATTTTGATCCAAACGACTTAATATTTCACGTGAGTGACCTCCACCCCCGAACGTACAATCTACATATATACCTGATTCGTTAATAATTAACGCATCAACACTATCTTTTAATAATACTGGATTATGATATTCACTCATCTTCTCCTAAATTTCCCATTACAACTTCTGCCAAAGAAGCAAAATCTAAATCGTCTACATTAATCGACTCTTCATATTTGTCTTTATCCCAAATCTCGATCATGTTTACAGAAGAATTCAGAACAACTTCTTTATTAATTTCTGCAAATTTCACTAAATCTTTTGAAATCTGTAGCCTTCCATTTGCATCAACTTCGACAATTTTTAATCCAGCCGTAAAAATTCTAATAAAATCATTGTTTTTCTTCACAAATCGATTCAATTTATTCAAATCATTCATCACTTTTTCCCATTCTTTCATAGGGTGCAGTTCTAAACAATTTTGAAACACAGATCTTTTCAACACAAAGCCATCTTCCAAACATTCAGCAAGTTGTTTCTTCAAACCCGCTGGTATTGGGAGCCTACCCTTTGTATCTACCTTACACTCATATGTTCCAATTAATGAATTCATGATAGAATTTTTCCAAAAATAAATAAAATATTACCACAAATTACCATTTTTTACCACTTTTATTGAAATAGTTATCAACAATTTAAAATTTAGTATCAGATAGTTATGTTTTTTCTAACGCTAACCCCATGTATAAAATGAGAAATAATGTTTATATAGACCTTGTTTTGATAAGTGATTAATATGGATTGTTAAAGTTTTTCATATAAACCACGAAATAAAAAATATAATTAATTAAATTTGTCGACTTAATATCGAGTAAATGTTTTTTAGCTTAAAGAAAAAAGATAAGTTCTCTTACATAGAAGAAGGAGAAGGACAACCAATTGTTTTGCTTCATGGATTAATGGGTGAACTTAGCAATTTCAGCTCACTTACAAATTATTATGCACAAAGAGGATATAAGGTTTTCGCACCAGAATTGCCATTATATTCTTTATCTGTCATCAATACTAATATCAAAAATATTGCAAAACATGTTGCAAATTTTATTGAAGAAGTCGTTAAAGAACCAGCTATTTTAGTTGGAAATTCTTTAGGAGGACATATTGGTTTGATGGTTTGTCACAGACATCCAGAATATGTAAAAGCACTTTGTTTAACAGGAAGTTCTGGTTTGTACGAAAAATCTTTTGGAGAAACTTATCCAAAACGTGGTAATTACGAATATGTAGAACGTAAAACGCGCGAAGTTTTTTACGATCCTGCTATCGCTACAAAAGAAATTGTAGATGATGTTTTTGACACTGTAAATGACAGAAATAAAGCTATCAAAACTTTATATATCGCAAGAGACGCGATCAAATCTAACATGAAAGATGATTTAAAAGACATCAAAATGCCTGTTTGTTTGATTTGGGGAAAACAAGATAATGTAACTCCACCAGAAGTTGCAATAGAATTTGAAGAAGAATTACCAGACGCTTCTTTATTTTGGATTGATAAATGTGGGCACGCTCCAATGATGGAACACCCTGAATTATTCAACGAAATTTTATACAAATGGCTAATCGAAAAACAATTAGATCCAGCCACTAAAGCATAATTATGATTAAAAAAGCTGAATTCGTAAAAAGTTCGCAAAAATATACAGATTGTCCAGATCCTTTCAAACCAGAATACGCATTTATTGGGCGTTCTAATGTTGGAAAATCATCATTAATCAATATGTTAGCAGATAAAAAAGCATTAGCTAAAACTTCTGCAACTCCAGGTAAAACTCAATTGATTAATACATTCGAAATGGACGATACTTGGTATTTAGCCGATTTACCAGGTTATGGTTTTGCTAAAGCACCAAAAGGTGTTCGTGGTGGTTTCAATAAAATGATTTATGATTACATTGAGTTTCGTAAAAACTTGGTCAATGTTTTTTTATTGATTGATTCTCGACACACGCCTCAAAAAATAGATTTACAGTTTATGGAATGGTTAGGAAACAAACAAATTCCGTTTGCGATTGTGTTTACAAAATTAGACAAACTAACGAGTACACAAATGCAAAAAAACTTGAATCACTACAAAAACGAGTTATTAAAAACTTGGGAAGAATTACCAAAAATATTTACAAGTTCGGCTTCGAGTAAAATTGGTAAATTAGAAATCTTAGGCTACATTGATAGTTTGAACGAACATCTTGTAGACGAGTTTAAGAAAGAACAATACAAAAAAGAATATTAAAAAAGTCGGAACTATGTTCCGACTTTTTTGTTTATTACTCTCCTAATTCAGCAGATTTTGTTTTCAAATCATTGATACAAGGTTCTATTAATTTCATTAATCGTTCTTGTAATTCAGGTGTTGGATTATTCATTTGCATCATTTCTGTATATGTAAATTCATCCATCATTTTATCTGTCGAACAGTCACAATATTTTGTAATCAGCTCTTTTTTAGCCGCAGATATCCCTGGTGTTATTGCCGCTTGTTCACAAGCCGTCATTGCCTGAGCTTTTTGCTCTGTATTGTTTTTATCAGCTTTCGATTTACAGCTAATAATGGTTAATCCAAAGATTAATCCTAAAATAATTTTATCCATAGGTAATAGATTTTAATCTTGTTAAGATAATGATTATTAATTATTTCACAAAATTATTCACAGCTTCAACATAACCTGGTAAACCTTTTCCTGAAATAATTTTTAGACAACTTTCACCTGTTACACTATTTTTTCTGAAATCTTCGCGCGCATAAATATCCGAAATATGAACTTCTATCACTTTAGTCGTAATCGCTTTTATCGCATCTGCAATCGCATACGAATAATGCGTATACGCTCCAGCATTCAAGATAATTCCGTCATATTTAAAACCAATTTCGTGCAATTTATCAATAATATCTCCTTCGTGATTTGATTGAAAATAATGCAACGAAACTTCTGGAAATTGCTTTCTCAATTCGTGTTCAAAAAAATCTTCGAAAGTTTGTGTTCCATAAATCTCTGGTTCGCGAACGCCAAGTAAATTTAAATTAGGTCCGTTTATAATTTGTATTTGTTTCATTTTCTTTATTTTATAAATATAAATCTCTTTTTTAGATCGAAAAAGTTTAATTTTTTCTTTTTTTTAATCAATTTTTTACTTTTTATTAAGTTTTGGCATAAACCTTGTGTATATACAATTACCAACCTATTATCATATAAACCAATCTAAACCAAAAAAATCAACCAAACCTTAAAATCTCAGTTAACAAATGATTAACTGGGATTTTTAATTTTAGTACCCATACTTTCCTTTCCACTTTTGATTGAGCGATTGTTTATCCACTTGCTCTCGCTTATTATTTCCTGGCTCATAAAAAGTCGTTCCCGAAATTTCATCAGGTAAAAATTCTTGCTCAGCAAAATTTCCTGGAAAATCGTGCGAATATTTATATTCTTTTCCATAATCCAAATCTTTCATTAACTTAGTTGGTGCATTTCGTAAATGCAACGGAACAGGCAAATCACCCGTTTGCTTCACAACTTGTTGCGCTTTACCAATCGCTAAATAGGTTGCATTACTTTTTGGAGAATTCGCTAAATAAACCGCACATTGACTCAATAAAATACGAGATTCTGGATAACCAATCACCGAAACAGCTTGAAATGTATTATTCGCCAAAATCATCGCTGTTGGATTTGCATTTCCCACATCTTCGGAAGCTGAAATCAACATTCTTCGCGCAATAAATTTCAAATCTTCACCACCTTCAATCATTCGAGCTAACCAATAAACCGCTCCATTTGGATCTGAACCACGAATCGATTTGATAAAAGCTGAAATAATATCATAATGTTGTTCACCCGTTTTATCATAACGCGCTAAATTTTGCTGAATACGTTCATGCACAATTTCATCGTTGATGATGATTTTATCAGTTGGAGAAAAACTATTAATTACCAACTCCAAACCATTCAATAATTTTCTTGCATCACCTCCCGAATATCTTAATAATGCATTTGTTTCAACTAATTCAATATTTAATTTAGATAAAACTGTATCTTTTTTTATAGCTCGTTCGATTAAATCAACTAAATCTTCTTTTTCGAGATGTTTCAACACATAAACTTGTGCACGCGAAAGCAAAGCTGGTACAACTTCGAAACTTGGATTTTCGGTTGTTGCTCCAATCAACGTCACCAAACCAGTTTCTACCGCTCCCAACAAACTGTCTTGCTGCGATTTATTGAAACGATGAATTTCATCTATAAATAAAATTGGATTTTTCGTTCCCGAAAACAAATTTTGATTCTTTGCTTTTTCAATTACTTCACGTACTTCTTTCACACCAGAATTTATGGCGCTCAACGTATAAAATGGTCGATCAGTTAATTCGGAAATTAATTGTGCGAGTGTCGTTTTTCCTGTTCCTGGCGGTCCCCAAAAAATCATCGAAGCAATCATATCATGTTGCAACATCATTTTTATTGGTCCGTTTTCGCCCACCAAATGCTTTTGATTAATGTATTCTTCAAGCGTTTTTGGACGCATTCTTTCAGCTAAAGGCGCATTCATAAAATCTTGTTTAGATTTCAAAGTTAGGGAATGTTTTGTCAAAATGAATGATTTTTTGGGCGACATATTTTGGCATTTAGATTTATTTTCTTTGTGTTAGAATAAAAATTAAAATGATGAAGAAAGCGTTAGAATGTGCTTTAATTTTAACAAGAAAGCACCAACTTTTGGGTGATAAAATTGCTTTATCAACTGATTATTTGAAAAAGATTAAACTAAAAGATAAGCAATCAGAAATCAATAAACAAATGATTGAGTTTTTGGTCGAATTGCAAGAATTTGTCGAATTTATCAGAGTTAATCAAGAACTTAGATTGATGTATGTTGAATTGGTAAATTATTATTTCACGCAAATTCATCATCAAATTAATTTTTATGAAATTGAATTGGATCGTTTAGAATTTGAATCAAAATTCTCTATCAATATGATTAATCAATTTAATCAAAACGAAAAAAATAATGAAATAAATTCGGTTCAAGAAAAACTAAATTTATATTACACGATTATTAATTCGTAGAAAAACGTTTTCGGCATAATTTTTTATTGTAAATTCGACTTAATATTTAGAATTTGAAATGAAAAAATTAACTATGTTTTTTAGCTTAATGATTTTATCGTTAAGTTTTGCATTTGGTCAACAAACAGAAAAACCAAAAATTTATAGCGAAGAAGCAAATCCGAAAGTAGATATTGCGAATGCGGTGCAAAAAGCTTCTGCTGAAAAGAAACACGTTTTATTGCAAATTGGTGGAAATTGGTGCGCTTGGTGTATTATGTTTGATAAATTGACGAAAGAAAATCAAGAAGTAAAAGATTATATCGCGAATAATTATGAAGTGGTTCATGTAAATTATTCTCCAAAAAATAAAAACGAAGAAACGTTAGCTGCATTGAAACATCCAGAGCGTTTTGGGTTTCCTGTTTTTGTGATTTTAGATGAGAAAGGAAATTTAATTCATACACAAAATTCGGCTTATCTTGAAAGCAAAGAAGTGAAAGGACACGATCCGAAAGTTGTGTTAGAATTTTTACAAAACTGGTCTTACAAAGCATTAGATCCAGCGAGTTATACTAAAAAATAATCTGCGTTAAGCACGTATCGTATAGAGAATCAATCTGCAAAAGCATAAACTTTTTAGATTGATTCTTTTTTATTTCGGTTATTGATTAACTTTGCGAGATGAACAAAATTTTGGTTACACCATTTATTCTGTTGGTAAGATTTTATCAATTAGCAATTTCTCCTTGGTTGGGAAGCAATTGTAGATTTCAACCAACTTGCTCTTCTTACATGATAGAGGCGTTAAAAGAACATGGTTTGCTGAAAGGTTTGTGGCTCGGAACAAAAAGAATTGGTCGCTGTCATCCTTGGGGAGGACATGGATACGACCCTGTACCTAAAAAGAAAAATTAATGATTAACTTAATTTCGTTTATCGATTGGGATCCAAAACCTTATTTATTTGAAATAGCAGGATTCAAAGTACATATTTACAGTTTATGTTGGATAGTTGCCTTTGTCGTAGGCTGGTATTTGATGTCGAACATTTTCAAGAAAGAAAATCAGAAAAAAGAATTACTTGATCCGTTGTTTTTGTACACATTTATTGGCGCAATTGTAGGTGCAAGACTTGGAGAATATATTTTTTATGATCCAGCAGCGTTTATCGAACGACCAATCGAAGTTTTCTTACCTGTACAACATTCACCAGGACAAAGTGCTTTCTTTGGTCTATTACAAGATTACGAATTTGTAGGATTTAGTGGACTTGCAAGTCACGGAGCAGCATTGGGTGTCATTTTAACTTCCTATTTATTTAGTAGAAAATATTTGCATCGCAATGTATTGTGGTTATTAGACCGTATGGCTGTTGTTGTTCCTTTTGGTGGAGCTGCGGTTCGAATTGGAAACTTTTACAACTCAGAAATTGTAGGAAAGGCATCAGAATTGCCTTGGGCAGTAAAATTTCATCAACAAAGTTTAGGTTATGGAGAAGTAATTCCTCGCCATCCAGCTCAAATATATGAAGCGATAGGGTATGTTATCTTAGGAATTATCATGCTTTATATGTACAACAAAACAGATAAGACAAAATATTTGGGAGCTTTGTTAGGCATATTCTTATTTTTATTATTTTTAATACGATTTGTTGTTGAGTTCTATAAAGAAAATCAAGGAGAAGAAGCAGTTGCTCAAATGTTGAATATAGGATTAAACAATGGTCAAATCTTAAGTATTCCTTTTATGTTAATCGGTTTATACTTATTTATCTCTTCTAAAAATAGATTAGATATCAATCAACCTTAGAATTATTATAAACTTAGAAATAAATTATAGACTTATGGGATTTTTTAAAGAATTTAAAGAGTTTGCAGTAAAAGGTAACGTAGTAGATTTAGCTGTCGGTGTAGTTATCGGTGGTGCCTTTGGTAAAATTGTTACTTCTTTAGTTGAAGATATCATTACGCCAGCCATTTTAAATCCAGCCTTGAAAGCTATTGACGCTGAAAATTTAGCAGCATTAGTAATTCCAGGAACAGCCATTAAATATGGTAGCTTTTTAGCTGCTGCTATTTCTTTTACAGTTGTTGCATTTGCTTTATTCGTAATGATTAAAGGAATTAACAAGTTGAAAAAAGAAGCTCCTGCTGAAGAAGCTGCTCCTGCTGGACCAACACAAGAAGAATTATTGGCTGAAATTCGTGATTTGTTGAAAAACAAATAATTCGTTTTCATTCAAATGATAAAAAAAAAGGATCGCAATTGCGATCCTTTTTTTTTCGATTATTTTCAAACTACTAAGAAGCTGATTGCATTTGCATTTCTTCTCCACCTCCCATTTCTTCTCCATTTGAACGTTGTTGTTTACCACGTTGCTCTTTCTCATTTGTATTTTTGAAACGATACGTAAATGAAAGGTTAATTGAACGTTTCATCCAACGCATACTTTCGTAATTAGTGTAATCTGCTCCATAAGTAGTAGATTCTCTTTTTCTTGAGTTGAACACGTCACGAATATTTAAAGATAATGTAGCTTGTTTGTTGAATAAATCTTTTGATAAAGAAAAATCCATTGACAAATTATCTTCAATTTTTTGTTGAGCCGTTTTCATGCTTCCCATGTAATTTCCAGCAACCTGAATTTTGAAATCTGCAGGTAATATAAAGTTAGAAGACAAACGTCCACGAGAACTAAATCCGTCTCCAGAGAAATCTTGCGTATCTACTTTTGTACTTTCTACTCCTGTTACAGGATCTTTTACAACGTTTGTTTCTTCGTAGAAACCTGTTCTATTGTATCCAAATAAATTTACATTGAACATCAAACTCCACCATTTAGCTGGTTTGTAAGTCGCTGTTAAATCTAAACCATAACGATCTTCATCACCAATGTTGATTGGTTTTGTAATAAATACTTCATCTCCGTTATCGTTATAATTTTTACGTTGAAACTGATTAATCATATCAGTTGTTCTTTGGTAAAATAAACTTGGCGTTACCATCAACTTTCCTACAGTTGTGATATAAGCTAACTCGTATGAATTTGTATAAGTAGGATTAAGATCTGGATTACCATTTCTTACATTTCTATCATCTGTTGCAGAAAAGAAAGGCATTAACATGAATCCCATTGGACGACGAACACGACGAGAATAACTTAATTGTAATTCGTTTTTCTCAGTAAACTTATAATTCAACGTTAATGTTGGGAATAAATCTGTATATTTTTTTGAAATATTTTCTCCGCTTGTGTAGTTTTTGATTTTCATATTAGAACTCTCTAAACGTAAACCTGCGAAGTATTGAAATTTTTCTCCAATTGCATTTCCATATTGTGCATAAGCCGCTAATACATTTTGTTGATTATCTACATTTGCAAAAAATCTACTATCAGCTTCGTAATCTCCAGTGTCAGTTAAAAAGAAGGTTTTGTTATTAGTTTTCGTATCACTAAAATCTGCACGAGCGCCTAATTCAAATTTTCCTTTTTCACCAATTGGACGAACATAATCTGCTGTCAACACAACATTTTTCTGATCTTCTAAATTATCAGTAATACGATTTGTAATTTCATCTACATAGTTACCTGTAGTTTTGTCTAATACTTTTGTCAAACCATTAACAAAACCATCTTCGTCTTCTTTTTGAGATGAAAAACGTCCTGTGAATACAAATTCATGACCTTTTTTATCAAACTCGTGTTTGTAGTTGAAATCTAAATCAAAGTTATTTTCGATTTCTTTCTCATTCTGAAGATTGTATTCATTCTTCAAGAAAGTCATTGCATTATCAAAATAATTATAATCAACTAAAGCATTGTTATTTCCATTGTTATAACGATAACCTGCAGATAAACCTATTGTATTTTTATCATCTAAATAATATTCTCCACCCAAACGAATGTTATAATTTCTACGAATTCTATTATTATCACGATTAGTTGATCTATATTGCTTTACAACATCCGTTCCTTCATTATAACTTGTCATAAAAGCAGAACCTTCACCTTCTCTATCCATATAACGTGTACCTAAAGTAGTATAGATGTTATATTTTTTTGTTTTGTAGTTTAAGTTGACGTTTCCTCCAACCATTTTAGGAATACCTCCATTCAACGTTACAGAACCATTAAAACCTGTATTTGTTCCCTTTTTAAGGATGATATTAATAATTCCCGCAGAACCAGAAGCTTCATAACGTGCAGAAGGATTTGTCACCAATTCGATACGCTCAACATTTTCGGCTGGAATATTTTTTAAAGCTTCTGCTACATCAGAAACACCTAACATTCCCGAAGGTTTTCCATCAATCAAAAATTTTACATTATCATTCCCTCTTAATGAAACGTTTCCTTGTGCATCAACAGAAACCGATGGTACATTTGCTAAAGCATCAGATAGTGTTTGACCTTGCGACATTGGATCATTCGCCATATCATATACTTTCTTGTCCAATTCTACTTTATAAATAGGCTTTTCCGCTGTTACAACTGCAGCGCCCAATGAAACTGTTTGCGTCGTTTTTACAGTAAAAGTACCTAGATCTAATGCAGACTCTAAATTAACTTGTTTTTCTATTACATCGTATCCCAATGGCTCAATCACAATAACATATTGTCCAGCCTTTGCTTCTACTGTAAATTCTCCTTTTGCATCCGTTGCCGCTTCTGCCACAACTCCATCTTCCGAGCTTTCAAGCGATACTGTAGTGTATTCTACAGGTTTGTTTTCACTTGATAAGACTTTCCCTTTAATTTTTAAAAGCTCTTGCGCATTCAATCCTGCACAAACACAAATAAAAATCAAAGCAAATAAACTTCTTAACCTCATTTGTTTAATTTTTCGTTTTGTAGTTTTATAATTTTACAACTTGTTTGACAATCCTTTTTGGAAAAGGTTTAATCGATTTCAAAAATAATTTCAAAAAATATTGGTCGATAATTCGTCTCAAATGTTACATCTTTTAAAAGATTTCATCATAACCGAAAAATTTTAACATTTATCGTTTTAAACCTTTTTATTTTTTTAAAGTCTTAAGAGTAAATAAAACAAAAAAGTTGATAATTATGAGAACAGCATTTTATAAATATGTAGGATTAGGATTAATTGCTTTCACTTTAACAACTGCTTCAGCGCAAGACAGAAATGAAGGATCAAGAGAGCAGAAATTACAACAATTAAAAAAAGATTTGAACTTGACAGATGCTCAAGTCATCAAAATCAAACAAATTGAGGATAGCTACAAAGACGAAAAAATTGAATTGAAACGAAAAATGAAAGAAGTTCGTGAAAAAGAATTTAATGAAATCAATGCTGTTTTTACGCCAGAACAAAAAGCAACATTGAAAGAATTGCACGCCAAAAAACATCAAAATAAAAAAGGAGCTAATTAATAGCTCCTTTTTTATTTTAATAATTATTGTAACTTAATACGTTTATGCTTTTGTATAAAGCAACTGTATTACCATCACAATTCTAAGTTAGAAAAATAATTACATACATTCTACTGCCATTATGTTGCCTTTATCCTGCCTTTATGTTGGGAGTATCTAGCAAGTTTCAATAAAATCTAAAAAATCCCCCCGTTTTGTATATGTTATTCACATTTGATGAGCGTTAACAATTACCTCACCCTATGGGTGTACAAATCACCCTCCGAAATTATGGTTTAAGCTGTTACAAGCTCAATACCTGCTTTATCAGCTTTATATTTTATTTTATTTATGAGCTCATAATAGCTCCAGTTTCTTAAGACAAATCTTTCTTCTTTGGCTATTTCTATTTTTTCTTCTTGATCTAGAATAACTATCGTTCCTGCTTTTTTTTCAACGCAAAAATCAATTAACATTCTACTGTAAACATGTAGCCGATGATGAACATATTTACTCTCTGTATTTTGTAATTTTTTTGCTATTTTTAATTTTCTTGCTTTTCCTTTCCCTCCTTTGCAATAAGGCACTCCTTCTAGTATTCTTTTACGAGAAGCTTGTATCGCTAATCTTCTATATAAAAATTCTTCTTTGCTACCAATGGTAAGTTGAGATCTCCCTATTTTTACAACCAACGGATATTCCAACGACAAGGAAACTTCTGCAATAATATCGGGTTGTAATTGATTTTTTTCTTTTTCAATTTCTACAGTGAATACCCAAAATATTTTATTTTTTTCTAATTTAATATGCGATCTACAAATTCTAATTTCTTTACTTACTATTTGCTCCAATAGCTTATAATTATCAATATAATCTCTTCCAAGATACGTTTTAAAAGGTATTTTATAAAGTTTAAAATAAATGTATTTTTTATCTGTATCATACGAGAATTTACTTATCCTCGCTATATTAAAAGGAATTGCTATATCTCGTTTAAAAATTTTTAATGAAAGTTCACCTTTCCAATACCTGACACAATCCTTCTTGAAGGATAGGTATAACGTATTCATCAAACTAGACAATATATACATTGGAACTTCGTCCTTAAAACGTTTTGAGAGTACACGATAAATGGTAGTCGACCGTGAACATTTGAGTATACCATCTTCATCTTTGTTTTCGTCTACTAATTTATATTTGATTCCGTCAGAGAAATAAAAAAAATCTTTCACCATTTCTTGCACATACAAATGAGAAACAATCAAATTAGCCGCTATAAAACATCTATTTTGCCATTTATAAAGCGTACTCAAAACTTCTTTTCGTTCTTCTTGAGTCGGTAAATCAGTAATTAGCTGTATTTTACGTGTTAAAAAAACTGTAGAATTTTCCATATTTAGTTATTTAGGGGGGTAAACTTATTTTGTTGAGACAATTTATAAGCAACTACAAATTCATTGTGCACTTCTTTCTGAGAAAGTTCTAATGTCTGAGCAATGGTTGTAAACGATTGTTTCTTCTCGAATCGAAGTTTTAAAATCAACGATTGTTTTTCGGTCATTTGATTTTGTTCCTTTTCCTTAGAAACTATTTTCTTTTTAGACACTAATACATCATGACTATTTATAAGGTTCTTAAGATCCTCTATTGCACTTTTAATCTCCTTACTCGTTTCTGAAACTCTTTTTCCCATTGCATTGGCAATCGCTTTGTATCTGAATCCATATTTCAAGCAGAGTTCAATCAAATGTTTTCTTTCACCACTTAATAAGGGTAATATTTTTCTAATTTCTTCATAATGTTGGTCATGTATTACTTTATCCTTTATGTTTTCTGCAACCTCTAACGGATCGTATCCAGTCAAATAACTATCATAATTCTCGTAACTATCTAATGAATGCACCGACCTAAAAAATATATTTTTAGAACTCTTATAATGAGAATAACAACTGTGTTTCAATACAAGTCGCGTGAAATAAAAGATATGTTCAGGTCTTTCTATGTTATCTCGATATTCCCATAATCTAAGAAAAGCATCTTGTACCAAACATTCTACAACAAATTCATCCGTAATTATTTGTTTACCAATCCAAAAAAGTAGTCTTTTATGTCGTGAATAGATTTGCTCCAAAGCTTTTGGATCGCCTTTTTTCAATAATTCATATTCTTTTTCTAGCATAATAAAGGTGGTTTTAATTATGTTTTACGTGATGCGTATTACGTTATACGTTTTTTCATAGTTTTTTAATTCAACATTAGTTTTAAAAACAGATTTTGTCACTCTGATTTCTATGACAAAACC
>NZ_DLJR01000041.1:6303-59969 GCF_002484365.1 Empedobacter sp. UBA7611 | reverse complement strand
CCTATATTTGCAATCCGAAATCGATACAGATTTTGATCCGGTAGTTCAGTTGGTTAGAATACTTGCCTGTCACGCAAGTGGTCGCGGGTTCGAGTCCCGTCCGGATCGCAAAAAGTTAGTTCTTTTACACAATATATTTTTTATAATTTCTGATCCGGTAGTTCAGTTGGTTAGAATACTTGCCTGTCACGCAAGTGGTCGCGGGTTCGAGTCCCGTCCGGATCGCAATTTTTTTATAAAAATTCATAAAAAATATATCAATTTATAATTTTCTGATCCGGTAGTTCAGTTGGTTAGAATACTTGCCTGTCACGCAAGTGGTCGCGGGTTCGAGTCCCGTCCGGATCGCATCTATTTCTTTTTCTATTTTAGTGCGATCGAAAATTATAAATAAAAAAACAGACTGATCCGGTAGTTCAGTTGGTTAGAATACTTGCCTGTCACGCAAGTGGTCGCGGGTTCGAGTCCCGTCCGGATCGCCAACTTTTATAAGCTTCACTTATTGTGAGGCTTTTTTTTGCTCCAAACTTTTTATTTTTGCATAACGCATAACGCATAACGCATAACGCATAACGCATAACGCATAACGCATAACGCATAACGCATAACGCATAACGCATAACGTATAACGCATAACGCATAACGTATAACAATGAATCATATTTATTTGGTGAACGCCTTGGTTACAGATGAAACGGGTAGAATGTTAGCTGTCCGAAAAAAGAAATCGAAATTTTTTCAGATGGTTGGTGGAAAACGAGAACAAGATGAAGAATTATTAACCACACTTCGACGCGAATTTTTAGAAGAGATTAATGTTGATATTCTACAGCACGATGTTTCATTTTTAGGGCAACACACTTCTATTGCCGTTAATGAAGTTAATACCGAAGTTTATGCAAATGTATTTCATGTTAAATTAAAATCATTAGAAACGCTTAAAATCGCTTCTGAGATAGAAGAAATGGCGTGGATAACGAAAGAAAACTACAAAGAATTTCAATTGGCTCATTTATTAGAAGAATTCAGTTTACCGATTTGGTTAGAAATGGTTTTTTAAATTTTTTTTCAAAATTTTTGTAACGTTTTTACTTTATGTTTACTTACTAATAAACACTAAATAATTAAGCGATGAAATCTATTTTGGAAATAACAGTTGAAAATAATGTTATCATAATAGACGATGAACAAGTTGCGTTGAAAAAAATAAAGTAACGATTTTGGAAGCTAAACAAACCCTTTTTTTAGAATTAATCGATCAACACAAAGAGATTTTACACAAAATCGCTAAGATGTATATGGATAATTCTGAAGATCAAAATGATTTGATACAAGAGATTGTTTTGCAACTATGGAAATCTTTTGATCGTTTCGAAGGTAAATCTCAATTTTCAACTTGGATGTATCGCGTTTCGTTGAACACGGCGTTAACTTATTTTAGAAAAGAAAAGAAAAAAGCAGATCGTCATACTTTTTTAGAAAATATTGATCAAGTAGATGAGATGGATTTTGGTGAAAAAGAAACACAACTCGAATTGTTTTATAAAGCAGTTCATGAATTGAATAAAGTAGAAAAAGCATTGATTTTTCTGTTTTTGGAAGGACAAAATCACAAGGAAATTTGTATGAACTTGGGAATTTCGGAAGTAAATGCACGTGTGAAATTGAACAGAACGAAAGAAAAAATACAAATCATCATAAAAAAATACGGTTATGAATTTTGATGAATTACAAAAACAATGGGACAATCAATCTTCAGATGAAGTTAAAATTGATCCAAATCTTGAGTTTAATCAAGAAGCAAATACCATTATTGATAAAGTACGAAAAACCTTGAAGAAAGAGTTTTATGTTCAATTATTAGGATTATTGTTTTTATATACTTTTCCTTTCTTATTTGATGCAAATACGCCAACAATTTGGTGGACATTGTTGTGTATTTCGTTGACTTTTTTGGTGCCGTTTATTTATGTTTTCAAGTTTTATAAACGATCATATCATCTGGAATATAATTCGCTAAAGAACATCAATTGGTTTTATTATAATTACAAATCTGCGATTGATATTTACAGTATTTACTCGTACTTGATTTCTATTTTAGTGTTGATGATTATTGGGATTTCGTATATCCAGCATCCTAACTCGTTGCAATTTGAATACAAATTTCAGTTTTATCTTTATATTTTTCTTACACTATTTTTTTATGTATTAATTTGCGTTTTATTATTAAAATGGTGGATTTCTACTTATTATAAAAAGAATCTGGTAGAATTAGAAAATATATTGCATCAATTAGAAGAGTAACCAAAAGTTACTCTTCTTTTGTTAATGTAATGCGTTAAACTTTAACATGTCATTGTGTAACCTTTGTGAATTTTGAACATCTATATTTTATAAAATTGATAAATGATTTAAAAACCAAATAGATGACAAAAATTTACTTTCTTTTTTTATGTTTTATAACGTTTGCAAATGCACAAGATTATAAAAAAGATACGATAGAATGACATGAAACGATTTTGTATGATAAAAGCAAATTTCGATTGAAACGTGTTGGTTCGGATACCAAGACGAAATCAATTTTAATCGGATTAACGGCTGATATTAATTTTAGTAAAGATTCACTTCCTAAGTTTACCAAAGAATTTGCAATTCCAATAAATGCGCCTAAAAAAGAATTCACTTTTCAACGTATTAATTTCAATTTTAGTAATAGTTTGAAATTAGATTCTATTCTTTTGAAAGTTGATTTAACGGCAATGAATAATGGGAAACCAGCTCAATCAATTTTAGAAAAACCTTTTGAAGTTGTTGTAAAAAAAGAATATCAACAGAATGATGTCTTTTCGATGGATTTACGTGATTTGAATATTAAATATCAAGATGATTTTTTCATCAAAGTAGAATTATTAACAGAAGTTGAAAAGCCAATTTATTTTAGTGGAGCTTTGCTGGCTAAATGTTTATATAAAACGACTGATTCTGATGTGTGGATGAAAACACCATTAGGAATTACGCCTGCAATCAATGCTGATATTTTGATAAAAAATAAAAAAGAAGCGACATTTAATTTAAGAAAAATATTCCTAAAAAATATACAACAAAGGAAGAGCTAAATAAATTGAATAATGAACTTGAATCAATTTCTGGCGTAGAAAATGACTAACAAAAAAGCCCTCGCTTGTTCAGGGCGAGGGCATATAGTTAAGTGCTTTTTTCTTTTTTCAAATAAAAATTTTGAATTAAAATTAATTAATATCTATAATATTCTGGTTTAAATGGTCCTTCAACCGTTACACCAATGTATTCTGCTTGTTCTTGAGATAAAACTTCTAATTCTACTCCTAATTTAGCTAAATGCAATTCTGCAACTTTTTCATCTAAATGCTTAGGTAAAGTATATACTTCATTTTTGTAAGCTGATGAATTTGTCCACAATTCGATTTGAGCTAAAGTTTGGTTAGAGAAAGAGTTTGACATCACAAAAGAAGGGTGTCCTGTTGCACAACCTAAGTTAACTAAACGTCCTTCAGCCAAAATGATGATGTCATTTCCGTTGATGTTGTATTTGTCAACTTGTGGTTTAATTTCTTCTTTCGTGTTTCCGTAGTTTCCGTTTAACCAAGCCATATCGATTTCGTTATCGAAGTGACCAATGTTACACACAACTACTTTGTCTTTCATTTTCTCGAAATGCTCTGCACGTACAATTCCAAAGTTACCAGTAGTCGTAATTACGATATCAGCGTTTGCAACCACTGTATCTAATTTTTTTACTTCGTAACCTTCCATAGATGCTTGTAAAGCACAAATAGGGTCGATTTCTGTTACTGTAACAATTGCTCCAGCACCGCGGAAAGAAGCCGCTGTACCTTTCCCAACATCACCAAATCCACAAACTACAACACGTTTACCAGCGATCATCAAGTCAGTAGCACGTTTGATAGCATCTACTGCAGATTCACGACATCCGTATTTGTTGTCGAATTTAGATTTTGTTACAGAGTCATTTACGTTAATTGCAGGCATAGGCAATGTACCTTTCTCCATTCTTTCGTAAAGACGGTGTACACCCGTAGTTGTTTCTTCTGATAATCCTTTGATCTCAGCAACCAATTCTGGGTAACGATCAATCACCATATTCGTTAAGTCTCCACCATCATCCAAAATCATGTTTAATGGTTTACGATCTTCTCCGAAGAATAATGTTTGCTCGATACACCAATCGAATTCCTCTTCGTTCATCCCTTTCCAAGCATACACAGGAATCCCAGCAGCAGCTATTGCAGCAGCAGCGTGATCTTGTGTAGAGAAAATATTACATGACGACCATGTAACATCAGCTCCTAAAGCAACCAACGTTTCGATTAATACTGCAGTTTGGATTGTCATGTGTAGACAACCTGCAATGCGAGCACCTTTCAAAGGTTGAGCAGCTTTGTACTCTTCACGGATAGCCATCAACCCAGGCATTTCTGCCTCAGCCAACGTAATTTCCTTTCTTCCCCACTCAGCTAAAGAAATATCTTTAACTTTGTATGGAATGTATTGCGTTTTTGTATCCATCAATTGATATATTTAACTAACTTTTTTTTTAAGTTTATAAGGAACAAATTTACAAACAAATTTCGATTAATAAAATGCCCGTTATCGATTATATTAACGATTTTAAACATACCCGCATTATTACGTGGAATGTAACAGAATCGAATGAAGAATTATTAGAATATCTTCATTTAGAGGACTATAGAATAGAAAAATATAATAATCTTCGACCTAAACAGGCCAGAGAATATCTTGGTTTGCGCGCTTGTCTAAAGAAATTGGACTTGGATTATGATGTAAATTATGACGAAAGAGGAAAACCTTTTTTACCTACAAATAAAGAAATTTCCATCACACATTCCTATGGATTGGTTTCTGTTGGCGTGAGCGAATATAATATTGGGATAGATATTGAATTGTCTCGACCAAGAAAAATTTTGAACATCAAACATAAATTTGCCCGTCCAGATGAAATAGCTTGGATACCTCAAGAACATGAAACTGAATATTTGCATGTAATTTGGGGAATGAAAGAAGGTTTGTACAAATTGAATGGTGGAAATCTTTGGAATTTTCTGAATCATTATCGTGCAGAAGAATTTGAATTAATAGAAAATAAACAATTTATTTGTTGGATTTCGGATGATGTAAAATCTCGAAAATATCATGCATTCTATAAAATGATTGGTGAATATTATTTGGTTTGGGTGTTGGATTATGAATAGATTGAAGTTAGAAATTATAATTACGAATTTAGATTTACGATTTAGAATGAATTATTTTAACTCACAACTTAAGAATGAACGATTTTATTGATTACATCTTTGCTCCTTATAAAACCTATTCTACACTGAATATTTTACTTGAAATAATTGCAACTTTATTTGGGATTATTTCCGTTTATTATACCTACAAACGTAATATTTTGGTTTATCCAACCACTATTATTTCGACGTTTATTTTCATCTATTTATTTTTTAATTGGGGATTATACGGCGAAACTATTATTAATATTTACTATACTTCAATGGCGATTTATGGTTGGATTTTGTGGCAAAAAAATCTCGAAGCAGATCATAAACATGTCGATGTTTCGTGGGCTTCGAAGAAAGAATATTTATATGCAACTTTACTTTTCGCGTTGAGTTTTATCTTTATTTTGACGATTTATTATTTCCGTCCAGTTATTCAAAATGGTTTTGATTTCAGTTTTATCAACCAATGTAAATTACATTATTCTAAAATTGATTTTGTAGACGCTTCGACGACCGCTATCTTTTTGATTGGAATGTGGATGATGGCGCGACGAAAAATTGATAATTGGTATTTCTGGATTATCGGCGATTTAATCATGATTCCATTAATGATTTATAAAGGAGCAGTTATTACATCTTTTCAATACCTTGTTTTGTTGGGTATTTCTATATTGGGTCTGATAGAATGGAAGAAAAAAATCCTCCAAAAATGATGGAGGATTTTGAAGTAAACTATTTTATGATGATTTTTTTGGTTAGAATTTCTTGTCCGTTGTCATAAACTTTTAAAAGGTAAATTCCTTTAGGAAGTGCTTGAATGTTTGTTTTGATTCCTTTGGATGTTTTAGTAGAAGGACTAGTGATTTTTCGACCATTTATGTCAACTAATTTTATTGAGAGATTTTGATTCGAATTCACTTCTATATTGACCCAGTCTGTAGTAGGATTTGGATAGATCGTGATATTTTGTTTTATTTTTTCTGAAATAGATAAGTTTTCACATTTGTCGAATAAATTTTTGAAGGTGATTTGATTTCCAATCGAAACCATCGTTTTGAAACAAGAATCAGAGAAAGTCAACGCTTCCACTTTATTATTTGCGATATTATCAACATGAGAGACGTCGATTGCAATAACTTTATCATTGTACAATGAAGTGATTTGAGGGAAAACAGTGTGAGCAATAATGATATGTTTTGTCTTAAAATTGGTTAAAATATCATCAACTTGTGTTTGAGAAAGAACTTGATTTGCCATTCCGCGGTACCAGTATAATCCGGAAGCACTACCACCTGTTACAGTAGCACAATTGCCTGTACATGATTCTCCATTCATTTTTTTTCGTCCGTAGTCATTCATTTCATCCAAAGGTAATTTTAGATCAGAAACCTGTGGACTTATGCCTGCGTGTACAAAAGTGTAATCACCTACTTGTTCTATAATGTTTTTGGTTCTGAACCATTTTCCAAACGCTGTATTTGGTTCAAAGAAATCGCCATATGTCTTTTTTAAATAGCTGGCGTTTTCTATATATTTCTTGTTGACATAGCGAAAATCGTATGTCATGGTCATCATATCGTGATTCCCGATGATGTAATGTACTTTTCCTCCTTTTGCTTCAGCTTCGTTTTCTAGTTTATAGATTAACCACAGAACTTCTGTAACATAAGGCCCGCGGTCTACCATATCTCCATTCACAATTAAATGCCCGTTTTCATATGTCCATTCCAAACGATCATTCATCACACCACCGTCAATTAACATTTTTTTGAAAGCTGAAAACTGACCTTCAATATCTGATGTCATAAAGAATTTTGTTGGAGCTTGATATGTTGATAACTCTGTTTGATGTTGTTTTCTTAAAGGAACATCAAATGTCGTAGATGTAGTGGGATCAGTCACTTTAAGAATAACCTTGTCATTTGTTGTATATGTTTCGTTTACAGCACCAGCTTCCGTAATATAAGTCACTGTTATTTGATCGTTATCATAAAATACATAAGGTCCGTCTTTGTGGAAAGGAACAGGAGTTGTGTTATCTTCACTCACAAAACAATCAAACGATACATCTGAGCTTCTTGTATTTTGATTTCTAATTTCGATAGAAATAATATTTTCACCATTTACAAAATTTGAAGAAGAAACGTTGTACTGAAAAAAACTATTTTCTTTGTCGTTCGGTATAAACGTACTTAATTCATACTCATGAGGAATATCTCCGGACTGAGGAAGAAGAGAGCTTCTTAAAATTTCTTTTCCATTGATATGTAAGATCGCTGCATCATCATGAACGATATTAAAAATAACTTCTTCAGGAAGTTTTGTGACATCATCTATTGTAATTTTTTTTCTGAAAAAATAGCGGATATATCCCTTTTGGATCAAAGTGTCTTCATCCCCGTCTCCAAATCCGAAATGACCTTTTCCTTCTTTCCAATTCTTTGTATCATATGTTAAGAGAGTCCACTCTTTTTGTTGATTAGAACCGTCATCTAGGTAAAGCCAGGTAGAACCTTTTTCAAAAAATAATGGGTCATTTGGTGTTGATTGAGCGAGTAAGTTGGTTTTGATTAGGAAAATAAATAGTAATAAGAATAAATGTGTTTTCATGGATATGATTTTTTAGGAGCAAATATATCTTTTAAAGAAGGTTAGGGGATTAACAAAACTTTAAGTAATTATTAAATAATCAATTAAATGAAGACAGCCTAAAAAATCCTGAAAATAGTGAGTAAAAGAATAGCTGAAATTTATTATTTTAGCAATAATTATTAAAAAAACATCTACCTAAATAGAATTGTATGGAAAATCAACATTTATATCAACAAAACCAATTGGTTGCCGAGGCAACAAGCGTAGAAAGGGCAAATTTTTATAAACATACTTACGGTCACGTTGCCGGAGGGGTGTTAGTCTTTGTACTCATAGAATCTTTGATGTTAAAATCAGAAGCATTAGTGAGCTTTATGTTAAGTTTAACTTCTGGATATCTTTGGCTTATTTTACTAGCAGGTTTCATGGGAATTACATGGGTTGCACAAAAAATGGCGTACGGATCGATTTCAAAATCTAAACAATATTTAGGCTACTTTTTATACATAGTTGCAGAAGCTTTAATCTTTGTGCCAATGCTTTACATTGCCTTGTATTATGGCGGAACTTATGTGATAAAACAAGCAGCCGTTGTAACAGGCGGATTATTTGTAGGATTATCAGCTATTGTATTTTTAACAAAAGCAGATTTCTCTATCTTACGAGGAGCATTAACTATAGGATTTTTCTTAGCAATTGGATTGATTATTGCAGGAATGTTATTCGGGTTCGATTTAGGATTATGGTTCTCAGTAGGAATGTGCGCCTTAGCTGGTGGAGCAATTTTGTACAACACTCACCAATTAAAATATGAGTTCGGAACACAACAGTATGTTGCAGCGGCATTGTCGTTATTTGCTTCATTAATGTTATTGTTTTGGTATATTTTGAGAATTTTTATGAGTAGAGATTAATCATGAAGAAACAATAAATTTGTATATTGAACCGTAGCATTTTTGTTGCGGTTTTTTTATTTAAGATACTATGACAGATAAAGAAAAAGAAGACGATAGAATACAATCTCCGTTTCGACCAAAAGATTGGAATGAGATTAGAATAAATGATTCTTGGGCGTTGTTCAAGATTATGGCAGAGTTTGTAAATGGTTACGAAGTAATGTCTAAAATAGGACCTTGCGTGTCTATTTTTGGTTCGGCACGTACTTCTCCAGATCATCCATATTATGCTTTAGCAGAAGATATTGCATACCGATTAACACAGATTGGTTTTGGAGTAATTACTGGTGGAGGTCCTGCAATTATGGAAGCTGCAAACAAAGGAGCGCAAAAGGGTGGAGGAACTTCTGTTGGATTGGGAATTACATTGCCTTTCGAAACAGAATTGAACAAATATATCGACCGCGAGTATGAAATTAATTTCGATTATTTCTTTGCACGAAAAGTAATGTTTGTGAAATATTCACAAGGATTTATTGGAATGCCAGGAGGTTTCGGAACGTTAGACGAATTGTTTGAGTCGATGACATTAGTACAAACGAAGAAAACAGGACGTTTCCCGATTGTGTTAGTCGGAACTGAATATTGGTCAGGTTTGATTGATTGGATCAAAGAAACAGTTTTGAGAGAAGGTTATATTTCTGAGAAAGATTTGGATCTTTTCCGTTTGGTTGATACAGCGGAAGAAGCCGTTGCTCATATCAAAAATTTCTACGAAAAATATAATATTAAGCTTAATTTTTAAGCAACAAAAAAACCTCATCAATTGATGAGGTTTTTTTATATTTTTATGATTGAATTTATTTTAAATCAACTACTTCAAAAACCATATCTTGGTAATCATCAGCTTCATAAAAAATACCAATTTTATTTTTTGATATATTCGTTAAAACGGAATAAGCCGAAGAATTTGGTTCTATAGTTTTGAAAAAATTCCATGTTTTCGCTTGATCTTTACTTACTTTCAATCCCAGGTTTTGACGATCTTTTGAATCATGCAAATTACTAAACACAATATCTCTTCCTAAAACTAATGTCGATGCATTACAAGTAGGATCAATTAATTGTTCTTCCATTTTAGAAACCCACGTTTTTCCTTGATCTTTTGAGATAAATATTTTACGGAAACCAGCATTTTGAATGCGCGCATTTAACATCCAATCTTTGTTCGGAAGTTGTACAATATTTGTTTCGTCAGCTTTTTCTGCAACACTCGAAATTCGTTCCCACGTTTTTCCATGATCTTTACTTCCGAATACGTAAACACCGTCTTTCAATCGAACCAATGTATTCAAAATCCAACCTTCTTTTGTGTATGCGCCACGACCAGAAGTAATGAATTTAAAATCTTTTTTCCATTCCGTTGGCGTAATTTGGTCTGTAATATCAACAGGTTTTGACCACGTTTCTCCATTATCAGCACTTTTTACAAAATGTAATCGAAATTCATTTTTCGCAATTTTATGATTCATGTAATTGTAAAAAAGATAAATTTCTTTTGTCTTTTCATCCAAAACCATCGATACATCAGAAGCAGATTCTTGATCTGGAAAATCGACAACTCGCTTGATTGTTGACCATGTTTTTCCTTTGTCATCACTTGTCCTAATCACAATATTGATATCAGGATTGTAAAGCAAATCGCCACAATTTGGAACACGCTCGTCGATTGCCGCAATCAATGTTCCTTTTGCTGATGTAATGATACTCGGAATGCGATAACATTTGACATCCGATTGATTTTTGCTTGTAAATAAAACTTGTTTGTTGGTTTGGGCAAATCCTAGCGTATAAGCGAAGGAAAAAATGGTAAGTAGAATTTTCTTTTTTGTCATGGTGTGTAAATTAACCGACAAGTTATTGATTTTTCAACGATTTGAGAAAATGAAAAAGCCATTAAAATTTGTTTTAATGGCTTTTTTGAAAAATTAATTTTTAATCAGCTTCGCAGACGATTTTCGATTTTTAGCTTCAATGTCAAGAATGTAAATACCTTTTGGTAATTCTTTGATGTTAAATTGATGTATCGCTGAAAATTTTCCTGAAAACTCTTTGATCAGTTTTCCTGTTAAATCATAGATTTTTACTTTTTCTGAATTAATATTTAATGAAAAAGAGGAAGAAACTGGATTTGGAGTTACAGAGATTTTTTCTGAATTAACCTCAATATTATCTGTTGATAAATTTGCTTTTGCATTCCCGAAAATTCTAAATTCACCTGGATTTAGATTAACTGTAAATGATGAATTTGTATTGGTGACATTCAGCGTTGTTTCGTCCATCAAATTGTACCAATTTCCTGTAAATGGAAAAAGTGGCGCAATTGCTTGAGTGCTTGTTGTGAAGTTTGCAATAACAATTACCTCATATAAATCAGACGACGATAATAAATTATTTGTAATCTGAATACGCGGTTTTAAATCTCCAGATGTAATTGTATAATTATCAGTTTCGAAAACTTTGTTGTTTAATTTAAGACCAATAATTTTTGACCAAACTTCATAAACAGATTTTCTATCGGCATTTGTTAAGTAACCAATTTCGCTTGGAATAGGTTTTGGATTGGTGCGACATCCGTCATTATTTGTTCCATCTTCGCAATGATTTATCGAGTAATCATATCCTAATTCTCCGAATTGCCACAACATTTTAGGACCAGGAATTGTAAATAAAACTGCACCAAGAGCTTTTTGTCTTTCCAAAGAAGTTTTTAAATCTTTTATATTATAAGTTCCTGATGATGCACCATATTGTAAATTCTTGTACATCATTCTTTCTTCATCATGACTTTCTGCATAGGCAACCAAATGTTTTTTCGTAAAACCTTTTACAGTATGCTTCAACCAATCAAAGTTACTATCCGAAGCATATCCCATTGTATTTTGATTAAAATTATTAGTCGCTTTACCCCAAAGCATAATTCCTTTACCTTCGTTAATGCGATAATTCGCCCATTCTGTTTCCTCTTGTGCTGAACCATTATTTCCTAAATGCTCAAAAATGATGTAGGAATTCGGATCAATTGTCCATTGCATATCTGCATATTTTTTTAAAATTGCTACACGATCAGCTTGATATCCGTTTGTACAAGTTTCATCAGAAGGTGTACAATTTTGTGTAAATCCTTTTGTTAAATCCCATCTAAATCCATCAATTTTAAACTCTTCAATCCAATGTTTTAATGTACGTTGTACATAATTTTGAGTTGGTGTTAATTGATGATTTAAATCGTATCCAACATTGTAACTATGTTTTGCAGTTTGATTAACATAAGGATTTATAGCAGTTGGTTCTCCAAAACCATCATTGTCGGGATCATTCATCCACATTCTAACCAACGGAGATCGACCATAAACATGATTTAAAGCAACATCTAAAATGATTGAAATTCCATTTTGATGACACAAATCGATGAATTCTTTCATTTTATCTGCTGGTCCATAAGCTTTATCCAAAGCAAGATGATAAGCTGTATTATAACCCCAAGAAATATTTCCTTCAAACTCCATTACGGGCATAACTTCGATTGCGTTAATGTTTAATTTTTTGAAATAATCAAAATCATCAATTAAAGATTGCCATGTTTTTGTCGAATTGAAATCACGAATTAATAATTCGTAAATCATCAAATTCTCTTTATTTGGGCGATTGAAATTTGAAACTTTCCAATTGTATTTTGCTTGATTTGTTTGTAAAACCGAAACTTCAAATTGTTGTCCAGTAGGATATACAGGCATATTTGGGTAAGTTGCTGCGGTAATATACGGATCATCATAAGGCGATAAAACTAAAGTCGAATAAGGATCTGCAGTTTTGATTCCATCACTTGTTCGATATTGAAACGTATAGATTTCACTTGCTTTAAGATTAGATAATTCAATCCAATATAAATCCTTGTTAGTTGTATCTCGATTCATCACATATTGATCAGAAAGTTGCCAATTATTGAAACTTCCGATTACATGAATAAACTCTTTTTGTGGAGCGTATAAAACCAAATATGCTTTTGTAAAATCATTAGCCAAATAATTAATTCCTTCATGTAAATTAGATGGAATGGCTACATCTTTAACCGTTGGTTTGATATTAATTGTAAAAGATTTGCTTATTGTTTGACCATTAAAAGTTGCATTTAATGTATAATTCTGATTTTGTGAAATGGTATAATTTTTATCAAATGAATTACTATCATTTACTTGATCAAAAGCATTTCCGTTACGCTCTAATGTCCAATTCACATGAATTGTACTTGTTGCTTGGATATTAAAACTAGAACCGCTATTCACATTGGTTGTGCTGTTTTCTAGCGGATGAATTAGATTAACTTGCAAAGCACCAACATTGATAAAAATATCTGATGAGGTTTGTTGATTACCTTCTGCGTTTCTTACCACAAAAGCCATTTTAGTTATAGTTTTGTTTGGCTCTACATTGTAAAAACTTGTGATAGAAGGTGTGATTTCTAATTTATAAACATTACCAGATTGATGAATAAATTGAGGTTGAGAAGAATTATCTCCCCAAGAACCAATCACATTTTGCCAATCTTGTCCATCAACAGTTACACCCGTATGAGCATAAAGATTTCCTTGGTAATTTTCTAGTGGAGTTCCTGTTTTGTCAAAATACAAAGTGACCGATTTGTCTGCTTCTGGCGGACTAGGATCTGAAGTGATTTGCGCATCGATCTTTAAGAAAGAAAGGCAAATCAACATGAAAGTTAAATAAAATGTTTTCATATTATTGCGATTTTTGAATTATTAGATTAGATAAAAAAAGCTGTTAAAACATACAAGTATGTTTGTAACAGCTCTATTTTTAAATGAGGAATTTCTTTATTGTTTTACAAAAGAATAAGTTTCTTTACTGAAGTTTGCTGTTACAATGTAAGTCCCAGCTTCAGTAACTTTGATGTTGTCGCCACCTGATTTTAAAACTCCAGGAGTTCCAGAATCACCATAGTTTACATCCCAAGATTTATTTTGTCTGAATTTAAATTCACCAACTTTTAATTCTATAGTAGCTATCCAAGAATCTATTGTGCCATCGTAATTTAGAGCAGTGTCAGCATCCCAACCAAGCGGTGTTGCATCACCAATAACTCCCCAAGTGAAAGCTTCTATTTTGAAAGTTGAATCACTTTGATTAAAAGTTACTTTATATCTTCCGATATTTGGAATTTTAATATTATTTCCACCAGCGTCTAAACTTCCAGATACTGTTCCGTCAGATGCAGTTGTTGGGTTGTTACTTCCAAAGTTTACATCCCAAGATCCGTTTTGTCTGAATTTAATTTCTGCGTTAGCTTCTTCAACATTAATATAAGCAACTAAAACATTAGTTTCTTCACTTTTCCAGAAAGGAATATCTTGATTATCTGCCCAATTCGTAATAGAACCTACAACACCCCAATTCGTAGATAAATCTGTAGGATATGCTGTGATTGTGATTGTTTTTACAGCAGAAACTAGTGGTTGAGATTGTTGTGTACCTAATTCTGATTTTACACGATAAATATAATCTTGCTCCACATTTGGTTCAACACCAAGATCAATTACTTTATTATTAAAGTCTTTAAATGATATTTGAAACTCTGTTGTTGTAGAATTACCTATTAGAACTGTTGCATTAGCAAAGTTACTATCGTCTTTTGTTGTAAATTCTAAAGAATATTTTGGGACAACATCAAGTCCATATTCTGCTTTGTTCCAAGAGAAAGTAATAATTGAATCTTGATGCTCCTCTGTTAAAATAAATTGCGCATTATCGTTTGGTGTTACCAATTCTGGCGCTTGATAATCTGATGGATTTACAGTTAGTAAATCATCATCTTCTGAACAGCTTGTAATGGCAATACTACCAATTAAAGCAATTGAGATATATTTTAAAAAATTTTTCATTAGTAACCAGGATTTTGAGTTAAATTCGGATTAATTGCAATGATATTGATAGGAATTGGGAAAAGTTTTCTAATGTCAGAAACAGAAGTCCCGTTAGCTACACCTCCTTTAAATGGCCAGTTGTAACCTGTTGTAAATTTATTGAAACGGATTAAATCTGTTCTTCTTGTTCCTTCCCAATACAATTCGCGCGCACGTTCATCTAAAATAAAATCTAGGTTTAATTGTGCGTTTGTGATGTTACCAGAAGTGTTACCATAAGCTCTTGTACGCAATGCGTTAATGTAATTAAGAGCTGTAGCACGATCGCCCCCACCACCGCGAAGAACTGCTTCTGCATAATTTAGATAAATTTCTGCAAGTCTTATTACAGGAACATCGGTATCTACAAATTCACCTGTTGAGTCATTACCATTATTCCCATTAGATTTTTTATTTTTAAATTTTGTTACGGCATAACCATCACTAAATCTACTAACTTCTGCAATATCATATGTTTGACCATCTGTATAAAACATAGCACGTTTATCTGTCCAAGCTATAGGATTACCATTAGAATCATTTTGTGATGACTGAAATTTCTCAACCAAAGCGCTTGTAGTACGAGGACCTCCCCAACCACCATTTACACCATAATCTGCTGGTTGCATAGAACCACCGATAGCAGCTTTTACCAAATAAGTAGAACCACCATAAGTTCTAGAATTATTTCCGTCAAAATTTAATACAAAAATAGCTTCGTTTTGAGCACCATTAGTATCGTTATCTGCTAAAAATAATTCGTCATACGCAGTTCCATTTTCATTGGCATCCGTGGTGTTTAACGAGTATCCTGATTCGATTGCTAAGTTAGAATAGGTGATAGATTCTGAATATTTAGCTACGTCTATCCAAGACTCTGCATTTAGATACAAACGAGAAAGTAATGCGTAAGCTGCAACTTTATCTACACGTCCGTATTCATTACTTCTAGGATTTGCAAGCGTATTTTGTATGTCAATAAGTTCTGATTCTACAAAATTAAAAATCTCTTGACGATTACTTTGTGTAGGTAAAGTGTTGTTAATTTCAGTTACTAAAGGAACATTAGCAAAAAGATCCATTAGATTATAATATGCATAGGCACGAATAAATCGAGCTTCTGCAATGAATTGACTTACCTCTTCATTATTTTCTGCTAGTGGAGTAGCATTGGTGATGAATGAGTTTGAAAAAGATACAGTTTGAGCTAAACGGTAATACATCCCTTCTATGAAACTGTTATTAGATCCCCAACTTAGCGCATGCATGTTTGGTAAACCAGCATCACCCCAGCCAACTAAAGACTCATCTGTTGTAATAACATTTAATGTAAATAAAGATCTTGTAAATTGTGAAGCACCTTCGTCTACACCAGAAATATCAGGATCATCAGAAGGTCCTTTTTGACCTGTAAGTGCTAATGTTGCATAAACTTTTGCTAAAGCAAATTTAGCTTGTGTGGCATCAGCAAATACATCATTTTCTGTGATGATGTCTGGATCGTTTGGCATTAAATCTAAATCATCGTGACAAGATGTTATAGAGAAAGCTAATGCCGCTGCAATTATATATTTTGATATTTTTATTTTTTTCATGACTTTTTGATTAGAATTTAACATTTAAACCGAATACAAATGTTCTAGGTCTTGGATAGAAATTATTATCAATACCGCCAAACATTTCAGGATCTAACCCATCATAATTTGTAAATACAGCTACGTTTTGTACCGCACCGTATAAACGTACATCTAATCCTTTAATCGCTTGATTTAGATTATATCCGACAGTTATATTATCTATACGGAAGAATGATGCGTCTTGTACGTAATAATCACTCATTAAGTTTGAATCTGTAATTTCTACGAATCCTGCATTGTAAAAATCAGTATGAACATTAGATAAATAATTTTGTCCATTACCAGTCGCTTTTCTACTATAACCTTTTGCAGAAGCAACATTGTTATAAGCATAGTTACCTAAGTTTGCTCGAGCGCTAGCAGATAAATCTAGATTTTTGTAACGGAAAAACAAATTGAATCCCATGGTAACATCTGCGTATGGGTTTTTATGTATGTAACGATCTTTGTCGTTGATGATACCATCACCATTCAAATCTTCGTAAGCACCTTCGATAGGTTTACCGTTAACATCGTAAATTTGTTTGTAAACATAGAAACTGTATGGAGCATAACCTTCTCTATGGATTTGTATATTATTACCTGTACCACCGTCAATTCCACCAACATAATTATCATTAGAAAGATTGGTAATTTTGTTGTCGTTAAAAGCAATATTATAACCTAGTGTGAAATCTATATCATTTGATTTTACAAGATCAGCATTGATGTTAAACTCAATACCTTTGTTCTCCATATCTCCAATGTTTTTGTTCATCATATTACCGAAATTGGTAAAAGGATCGATGTAAACATTAGCAATTAAATCTTTTGTTTTCTTTTGATAAAGATCTACAGAACCATAAACTTTATTTTTGAATAAAGAATAATCAATACCTAAATTAATTGTTTCTGCAATTTCCCATTTTAAATCTTTACTTACAGTAGATGGTCTATAGGTTTGATAAAAAGTACTACCAAACTGGTAATATGCTGTAGATTGTGAAACATTGTAACGTGTCATGTATAAAAAGCTTCCTAATCCATTTACATTACCAACTTGTCCAAAACCAGCGCGTAATTTCAAGTCATTTACTGTAGAAGATCCTTTTAGGAAATCTTCATTAGAAATGTTCCAAGCAAGTGCAACTGAAGGGAAATAACCCCATTGATTGTCTTTGATGAATTTAGAAGAAGCATCTGCACGTAAAGTACCCGTTAAAATGTAACGGTTATCGTAGTTGTAATTAAAACGTCCGAAATATGATAATAAAGTGAAATGATCTCTATCTATGAATTCATAATCTAATCCTTGCTCAAATAATTCACTGTCGTATGTATGAGAATATGTATTGAAGTATTGATATCCATAACCTGCAACAACATTCAAATTATGTAAACCGAAGTCTTTATTGAAAGTTAAATAAGCATCAAATAATTTGTTATAGTTTTGATTATCATATCTGTAATAAGAACCATCCCATGTTAAAGATGAGCTTGGCATGTTCTGAGAAACAACATTTCTTCCGTTTGCATTAGATATATCATAACCAACATTTACTGTAGCAGTTACAGAAGGTAAAAAATGCAACTTATAATCAACCTTTGCATTACCTACAAAACGTCTAACTTCTGATGTATCGTCTTGCTCATTTAATAATGCGACAGGATTTGTAGGAGCTAAATTATGTTTAACATTACCATCCATCCAAGTGTGATAACCACCAAAAAATGGTGCGCCAGAATAAATAGGTTGTGTAGGGTCATATTCTAAAGCAGCGCCAATAGCACCTCTATTAGCGAATTTATTTTCGATATAAGAACCTCTAGCATTTAACTCAATCTTTAAATGATCATCAAAAAATGATGGATTTAAGGACATAGAAGCAGTAGTTCTATTTATGTTATCACCACTTAAAATTCCATCCTGATTTGTATTTGATAAAGAGAAACGTGAAGGCATTTTACCACCAATATTTCCCATAGCACTTAAATTGTGATCAAAACCAACTGCATTTTTATAAATTTCTTTTTGCCAATTAGTGTTTGCATTACCCAATCTAGCTACTTCTGTTGAAGAACCAACTTGATTAACTAATGCTCTGAATTGATCCGCATTCATCATATCTACATAGTTAGATGGAGTATAGACAGAAGTTGTAGCGTTATAATTATAAGTAAATTTTTGTCCTTTACCTTTTTTTGTTGTTACTAAAACAACTCCATTTGCAGCACGAGAACCATAGATAGCTGTTGCTGAAGCATCTTTCAGAATCGTCATCGATTCGATGTCATTTGGATTTAAGAAATCTAAAGGATTTCGAGAACCTCCAATTACACCATCTGCTAATGGAACACCATCTACAACATACAATGGTTGTGATGTTAAAGATAATGAGCTGTTACCACGGATGATAATATTTTGTCCATCACCAGGAGCTCCACCTGCCGACGTAACAACAACACCTGCTATTTTACCTGTGATTAATTCTTGTGCAGAAGTAATCGATCCTTTATTAAAATCATCTTCACCAATCTTATTTACAGCACCTGTAACATCAGATTTTTTTGCAGTACCATAACCAATAACAACAACTTCATCTAATTGATTAGTTGTTGGTTTAGCTAAACTGAAGTTTAAACTTCCTTCACCATTATAAGTGAATTCTTGATCATCAAATCCTAAATAAGATACAATGATAATATCTCCGTTACTAGCTTCTATACTAAATTTCCCGTTTTCATCACTCGAAACACTTTCTCCTGTTGTTTCGTTCATGATGTCTGCACCAGCCAAAATACTATTATTTGTTGCGTCTGTAACGTTACCGTTTACAATATTTTGCGCACTCAAAATTGCTGGTGTAGAAAGGATTAAAGCAAGAAGAGATTGTTTTAAAATCCTCATATATTTTTTGTTTTGTTTCGTTAATTATTAATTTATATTTTTACTTCTCATTACCAAATATAAGTTGTTTAATTGATTGATTGTGTATGTAATACACTAACTAGTTAAACGAAAACGTTTTCGTGTTAATAAATAATTAAATTAATTGTTATAGCATGTTAATTTTTAATAAAAAAGACGGAAATTAGTAGAATAAGATTGATGGTTAAGGTAGAAAGAAGATTATGAAAAAGAATTTGACATTAAAACAGATTGCAAAAGAGTTAGATGTTTCGATATCAACGGTTTCTAAGGCGTTGAAAAATAGCGAAGAGATTAGTGCTGCAACGAAACAAAAGATTCAAGCATTTGCAAAATTATACAACTACAAACCGAATAATATAGCATTAAGTCTAAAGAATCGTAAAACGAAAACCATTGCCGTGATTATTCCCGAAATCGTTCACGATTTTTTTGCGATGGTAATTAGTGGAATCGAAAATTTAGCCAATCAATATGGTTATAATGTCTTAATATGTTTGTCAAATGAATCGTACGAACGTGAAGTGATTAATATGGAGATGCTTGCAGCGGGTAGTATAGACGGATTTGTGATTTCTCTTTCGAAAGAAACTCAAGCCAAAAAAGATTATCATCATATCAAAGAAATCATCAACCAAGGAATGCCAGTTGTGATGTTCGACCGTGTAACGCGTGAGGTTTATACTGATAAAGTGATTATTGATGATGTACTTGCGACACAAGAAGCAATTCAGTATTTTATAAGTAAAGAACGCAAGAAAATCGGTTTTATCACAACGCCAGATTATATAAGTGTTGGACGCTTAAGAACCGAAGGATATAAAAGAACATTAGAAGCGAATGGAATTGCAGTTGACGAAAACTTGATTTTGCGTGTAGAAGACGAGAGTCAGTTGGACACTATGATTGATGAGTTTTTCGAAAAAAATAAATTTGACGCAGTAATGGCAGTAAATGAATTATATGCCGTAAAAGTGTTGAGAGCAGCACTGAAAAAAGGAATCAAAGTGCCAGAAGAATTACATTTAATAGCTTTTACAGATGGTGTAATTTCCAAGAACTCAATTCCAAGCATTTCTACAGTCAAACAAAATGCATTCAAAATGGGTGAGATTGCAGCGCGTTTATTGATTCAAAAATTAGAGTCAGAAAACGAGCATGAGCATTACATTACCGAAGTTGTCGGAACAGAATTATTACACAGAGAAACTACAACGATTTAGTAAGTTTTTTTTGGTTAAATAATTGTTACAGTTGCAATAATCCCAAAAAAAAGTTTTAACATTGTAAACAAATCAAAACATATTTTTACTTCTCAAATTACAAAAATATAGTTTTGATAAGCATAAAACGCTTATCGTAAAATACATAAAAAAATTACGATAATGAGAAAGCGTAGATTAGGATTTCTTGAAATCTGGAATTTAAGTTTCGGATATCTAGGAGTTCAAATGGGTTTCGCCTTGCAAAACGCAAATGCGAGCCGTATTCTAAGTTCATTTGGTGCCGATGTGCACGAATTGTCTTGGTTTTGGATTGTTGCACCGCTAATGGGATTGATTGTTCAACCTATTATTGGTCATTATTCAGATAATACTTGGTCTAAATTTGGACGAAGAAAACCATACTTTTTAGTAGGAGCTTTATTGGCTTCTTTCGGATTAATCTTAATGCCACAAGCAGGTGCATTTACGGCATTGATGCCTGCATTATGGATGGGTGCTGGATTCTTGATGATAATGGATGCTTCATTCAATATCGCGATGGAACCGATGCGTGCATTTGTAGCAGATATGTTGCCTTCGGATCAACGTACATTAGGATATTCAATTCAAACTGTAATTATTGGTTTAGGAGCTGTTGTCGGTTCGTGGTTGCCTTATATTTTGAGCAACTGGTTTGGTGTTTCAAGTATTGCAGCGGAAGGAGAAGTTCCGTTTCACTTAATTTTATCATTCATTATTGGAGCAATTGCAATTATTGTAACCGTTTTAATTACCATTTTTACAACAAAAGAATATTCGCCAGAAGAATTAGACGCTTTCGAAAAAGCAGAAGGTAGAGAACCAATTGTTGAAGAAAAAGCAAGCTTAACACAGATTTTTACCGATTTTGGGAATATGCCAAAAACGATGAAACAATTAGGCTTGGTGCAATTTTTTACGTGGTTTGCATTATTCGGAATGTGGGTATTCGCTACACCAGCAATCGCTCATCATGTGTACGGTTTGTCTTTGAGTGATACACATTCAGAAACATATCAAAAAGCAGGAGATTGGGTTGGAATTATCTTCGGTGTTTACAACGGAATTTCTGCAATTTTCGCCTTCTTTTTACCTGCAATCGCCTTAAAATTTGGTCGAAAAACAACACACGCTATTTCATTAATTTGTGGAGGATTAGGATTAATTTCAATCTATTTTATTCACGATCCAAAATTATTAATCCTTTCCATGATCGGAGTAGGAATTGCTTGGGCAAGTATCTTATCGATGCCTTATGCAATTTTAGCAGGAGCAATTCCAGCTAAAAAAATGGGTGTTTACATGGGGATTTTTAATTTCTTCATTTGTATGCCTCAAATCATTAACGCTCTTTTGGGCGGTCCAATTGTAAAATATTTATATCACGATAATCCAATCTACGCCATTGTTACCAGCGGTGTTGCGCTAATTATTGCAGCACTTTTTGTAACGCGCGTAAAAGATGTGGATGAACCAATCAAAGCATAATCATTTTGAAAACTAAAGTATTTATTTTTGATTTAGATGGTGTCATCGTTGACACTGCAAAGTACCATTATTTAGCATGGAAAAAATTAGCGAATAATCTAAATATCGATTTTACGCATGAACATAACGAATTATTGAAAGGTGTTTCTCGTGTGCGATCATTAGAAATTATTCTCGGATTGGGAAATGTTGAAGCTTCTGATGAGCAGAAAAACGAATGGTTAGTTCAGAAGAACAAAGAATATTTAGAATACATCGATAAGATGGACGATTCTGAAATTTTACCAGGTGTAATGGACGTTTTAAACTTTCTAAAAGAAAACAATCAACCAATTATTTTGGGATCGGCTTCTAAAAATGCGCGTCCAATTTTGGAGAAAGTTAATATTTTAAACTACTTCGATGATATCGTGGACGGAAACGATGTTTCTAACGCAAAACCAGATCCAGAAGTTTTTATCGTTGGAGCGAAAAAAGCAAATCAAACAAACGAAAATTCAATTGTATTTGAAGATTCTGTTGCAGGAATTGAAGCTGCAAATGTTGCAGGAATGACAAGCATCGGAATTGGAGAAGCTTCGGTTTTGAATGAAGCAAAATACAACTTTAATAATTTTACTGAAATCTCAACAGATTTCTTGGTCGAATTAATCAATCAATAATTATACAAACTACATACAACAAACAAAATGAATCAAGATTATATCATCCCGAATGCGTGGTCAATTATCGAAGAAGGGTTTGAAAAAGATCGTGTAAAATCGTCTGAAAGTTTATTTTCTATAGGAAATGGAGCAATGGGACAACGTGCTAATTTCGAAGAATTTTATTCAGGTGATACATTTCAAGGAAGCTATATTGCCGGCGTTTATTATCCTGACAAGACAAAAGTGGGATGGTGGAAAAACGGTTATCCAGAATATTTTGCAAAAGTATTAAATGCGCCAGTTTGGATTGGAATTGACATCGAAATTAACGGTGAAAAATTTGATTTAAACACTTGTAAAGAAGTTAAAAATTTCCGTCGCGAATTGAATATGAAAGAAGGTTTATTGGATCGTTCATTTATTGCGATTTTACCTTCAGGATTAGAAATTGAGGTTTTTGTTCGACGTTTTCTTTCTGCTGATTTAGATGAATTAGGAGCAATTAAATATGACATCAAACCAATCAATGATGATGCGAAAATTGTCTTCAAACCTTATGTTGATGCAGCTGTAAAGAACGAAGATGCGAACTGGGAAGAGATTTTTTGGGAACCAATTTTTTCTGAAATTAAAGGTGAACAAGGTTTTGTACAAGCGCGTACGTTCAAAACTCATTTTGAAGTCGTAACATTTATGCAGAATAAAATCTTGGTAAATGGAAGTTATCAACAAAATACACCAACAAGTGATGTTAAAACTGAAACAAAAGTAGAATTTACATATGAAGTTGAGGTAAAAGCGAATGATACCGCGACAATTGAGAAATTTGGAGGTTATGTAGTTTCGACAAATCATCCTAAAAATGAATTAATTAACGCTGCCGAAAATGTATTATCTCAAGCAAATGAACAAGGTTATGAACAATTGTTAATAAACCAAAAAGAAGCTTGGGCAAAGATTTGGGAAATGGCTGATATCACGATAGAAGGTGATACGAAAGCGCAACAAGGTATTCGTTTTAATATTTTTCAATTAAATCAAACGTATTCTGGAAAAGATGCACGTTTAAATATCGGTCCAAAAGGCTTTACGGGAGAGAAATATGGAGGTTCTACATATTGGGATACAGAAGCATATTGTTTGCCATTTTATATGGTGACAAAAAATCAAGAAGTTGCGCGAAACTTATTAATGTACCGTTTTAATCAATTGGATAAAGCAATTGAAAATGGTGAGAAATTAGGTTTCAACAAAGGTGCAGCTTTGTATCCGATGGTTACGATGAATGGTGAAGAATGCCACAATGAATGGGAAATTACATTCGAGGAAATTCACCGAAATGGAGCGATTGCATTTGCGATTTACAATTACGTTCGTTTTACGGGAGATCAAACGTATATTCCAGAAGCTGGTTTAGAGGTTTTATTAGGAATTGCGCGTTTTTGGAAACAGCGTGTAAATTGGTCAAACGACAAAAAACAATATGTGATGTTAGGTGTTACAGGTCCTAACGAATACGAAAATAACGTTAACAACAATTTCCATTCAAATTATTGTGCACAATGGTGTATGAATTATTTGTTGGAACAAGTTGAAAACGTCAAAACAAATTATCCAGAGGATTTCGCTCGTATCGCTGCAAAAAGAAGTATTACTGATGCAGAATTAGCAGAGATGAAAGAAGTTGCGGCGAATATTTATTTTCCATTCAGTGAAGAATTAGGAATCTATTTACAGCAAGATGGTTTCTTGGATAAAGATTTAACACCTGTTTCTGAATTACCAAAAGAAGAACGTCCAATTAACCAAAAATGGTCATGGGATAGAATTTTACGTTCGGCTTATATCAAACAAGCAGATGTTTTACAATCGTTCTATTATTTTGAAGATCAATTTTCGAAGGAACAATTAGAAAAACATTTTGATTTCTACGAACCATTAACGGTTCACGAATCATCATTATCGCCTTGTGTTCACTCTATTCAAGCGGCAACGTTGGGGAGAATGGAGCAAGCATATACATTTTATTTGAGAACTTCTCGTTTAGATTTAGACGATTATAACAAAGAAGTTCACGAAGGATTACACATCACATCTATGGCTGGAACTTGGATGTCGATTGTAGAAGGATTTGGTGGAATGCGTGTGAAAAACGATCAATTGTATTTTGAGCCGCGTTTACCAGAACAATGGGAAGGTTTTTCGTTCAAAGTCAATTTCCGTCATCAAATCCTAAAAGTTATTGTAAATAAAGGAGAAACAACATTTGAATTGGAAGGAACAGAACCATTAGAGGTTTATGTTTTCGACCAGAAAGTAGTTGTTCAGCCTTCGATTTAATAAAGGGAATCTAATACCTTGAAGGCTTCGGTTTTCAGGGTATTTTTATTTAGAATAGATGTTTTAAGTTCTAAGTTTATTCTGAAAACGTATTTTAAAAAAGTCATCCTGAATTCATTTCAGGATCGCATGAAGTAGAGAATGAAAAGCTGAAACAAGTTCAGCTGGACAGAGAATTAAAAAGATTCTTCGATAAACTTAGAATGACAATTTCATTAATGTAGTAAAGTAAATGTCATTCCGCAGAATGGAGGAATCTAAAAAACAAAACACATGAAAAAAATACTATTATTATCATCTTTCCTATCAACATTTGCTTTTGCACAGATTCAAAAAGTAGAGCCAATGTTTTGGTGGAAAGGAATGAAAAATCCAGAAGTTCAAATTCTGGTTTATGGAAAAGATATTAGTAAATACAATATTGAATTATCGGATAATGTAAAAATTCAAAATTTACAGAAAACTGAAAATCCAAATTATGTTTTTGTAACGATTAATACGAATGAAGTAAACAAATCATCATTCAAAATTAACATCAAAAACAAAAATAAAATCGTTGATTCGTATACATACGAGTTAAAAGATCGTCAACCAAATTCAGCGAATCGTTCATCGTTTTCATCAAAAGATGTGGTGTATTTAATTATGCCGGATCGTTTCGCCAATGGAGATGAAAGCAATGATTCGAAAAAAGAATTGCGTGAGAAAGTTAATCGTCAATTGCCAGGTGGTCGTCACGGAGGAGATTTACGAGGAATTATCAACAACTTAGATTATATCCAAAATTTAGGAGCCACTGCAGTTTGGTTAACTCCAGTAAACGAAGACAATGAAAAAGAATATTCGTATCACGGGTATGCTCAAACCGATTTATATAAAATTGATGGTCGTTACGGGACAAACGAAGAATACCGTGAATTGTCTCAGAAATTGAATCAACGTGGAATGTATTTGATTCAAGATTATGTCACGAATCACTGGGGAATCTCACATTGGATGATTCAGGATTTACCTTCAAAAGATTGGATCCATACATTTCCAGAAGGAGAAAATGGATTCCGTCGTTCGAATTATAGAACAACAACCCAATTTGATCCTAATGCTTCAGAGATTGATAAAATAGGCGCATTAAATGGTTGGTTCGATACGACGATGCCAGACATCAATCAAGCAAATCCATTAGTATTAAAGTACATCACTCAAAATGCCATTTGGTGGATAGAATATGCCGAATTAGGAGGTTTACGTGTAGATACATATCCTTACAATAACAAAGAAGGAATGGCAACTTGGGTAAAAGCAATTACAGATGAATATCCCAATC
This sequence comes from Empedobacter sp. UBA7611, assembly GCF_002484365.1. Lineage (NCBI taxonomy): Bacteria > Pseudomonadati > Bacteroidota > Flavobacteriia > Flavobacteriales > Weeksellaceae > Empedobacter > Empedobacter sp. UBA7611. Next base: position 33,612 of record NZ_DLJR01000041.1, on the reverse strand, counting down.
TAAATGTAGTAGGAGAGGCGTGGATGCATTCGCCAGCTCATGTATCGTATTGGCAAAAAGATTCGAAAATCGGTGAAATGGCGGGGTACAATTCGAATTTACCAGCGGTGATGGATTTTTCGTTGTATGCAAATATGACGAAAGCTTTTCAGGAAGAAGAATCGTGGGATAAAGGTTTGGTGAAAATCTACGAATCATTCACGAATGATTTCTTATATCCAGACATCAATAATTTATTGGTCTTTTTTGAAAATCACGATACCGAACGTTGGAACGAAATCTACAAAGGAGATATTAAGCCGTATCAACTAGCAACGACTTTAATCGGAACGGTTCGCGGAATTCCTCAAGTATATTACGGGTCTGAAATTGGGATGCGAGGAGATAAAAGTAAAGGTGATGCAGCAATTCGACAAGATTTTCCTGGAGGTTGGAAGTCAGATAAACAATCGGCTTTTACAAATGAAGGAAGAACTTCGGAGCAAAAAACGTTTCACGATTTTACAGCAAAACTTTTCAATTGGCGAAAAAATAAAGAAGTTATTCATTCAGGAAAAACAAAACATTACATGCCACAAAATAATGTTTACGTTTATTTTAGATACAATGAAAACGAATCTGTAATGATTATTTTGAATGCAAATCCAGAAAAACAAACGTTCAAATTAGATCGTTTTGCAGAATCATTAAACGGATTTACTTCTGGAAAAGATATTATTTCGGACAAAGTTTTACCAATCAATACAAACGGAGAAATCACAATTGATGGTAAATCTTCGATGATTATTGAACTTGGAAAGTAGTAGGTTTCACGTTTATTCTGAAAACGTATTATAAAAAATGGCATTAAATATATGACGTAAATAAAATTTAAAAAGTGAAGAGTAAAAATGATTTAATGAGCGATAGCGAATTTTTAAATCATTCTCGAAACGGTTTAAATTTTTAGTCAAATAGATTTACCGCCTTGACTTTTTTGATTCGTTTTTGTGTCAAGACAAAAATGAATGAAATATAAAAGTCATCCTGAATTCATTTCAGGATCACATAAAGTAGAGAATGAGAAGCTGAAACAAGTTCAGCTTGACAAGAAATTTATTGCTTTACGCATTAGGCGTAAAGCATAAAACAGACAATAAAACAAAAACAAGAAATATGAAAAACTTTAAGTTTATACTGGGGTTAGGAATCGCGATGATGAATATGGTTTATGGACAAGAATTGAAATCTCCAAACGGAAATTTTGTAATGGATTTTTCGTTGTCTAAAGATGGAAAACCTACTTATCAGTTAAAATACAAAGGAAAAGATGTGGTTAAACCAAGTCATTTAGGATTTGAGTTTAAAACGAAGCATAAAGAAATGGATTTTGCAGTGCAAGATCGAGTAGAAGATGAGCGTGCAAAAGACATTGCAAACTTCTTATCAGGTTTCAAAATTATTGATACTAAAACATCAACTTTTGATGAAACTTGGAAACCGGTTTGGGGAGAAGTAGACAAAATCAGAAATAATTTCAACGAATTAGCGGTGACGGTTTCTCAACCAAATACAGATAGACAAATGATTATTCGTTTTCGTTTGTTTAATGAAGGATTAGGTTTCCGTTACGAATTCCCAGAACAAAAGAATTTGAAATATTTTGTGATCAAAGAAGAGCATTCACAATTCGCAATGGCAGGAGATCATACTGCTTTTTGGATTCCTGGTGATTACGATACGCAAGAATACGATTACACAGAATCTAAATTATCAGAAATTAGAGGATTATTTGATAAAGCTTATATTGGAAATGCATCTCAACAAGCTTTCTCAAAAACAGGAGTACAAACATCTTTGATGATGAAAGCAACAAATGGACTTTACATCAATTTACACGAAGCAGCGTTGATTAATTATCCTGCAATGAGTTTGAATTTAGATGATAAAACATTAACGTTTGAATCTTGGTTGACTCCTGATGCTTTGGGTGATAAAGGTTATTTACAAGCGCCTTTCAATACGCCTTGGCGTACTATTATTGCGAGTGATGATGCACGAGAAGTTGCTTTCAAAGGTCCGCAATTGGTTTATAATTTGAATGAACCTTCAAAAATTAAAGATACTTCTTGGATCAAACCTGTAAAATACGTTGGTGTTTGGTGGGAAATGATTACAGGAAAAAGCTCTTGGGCATATACAGATGATTTTCCGACAGTACAATTAGGTGTAACCGATTATAAAAATGCGAAGCCAAACGGAAAACATGGAGCAAATAACGAACATGTAAAAGAATACATCGATTTTGCTGCAGAAAACGGATTTGATGCTGTTTTAGTTGAAGGTTGGAACGAAGGTTGGGAAGATTGGTTCGGTAATCACAAAGACTATGTGTTCGATTTTGTAACACCTTATCCAGATTTTGATGTGAAAATGTTAAATGCTTATGCAAAATCTAAAGGTGTAAAAATTATGATGCATCACGAAACGTCTGGATCAATTCGTAATTACGAAAGACATTTGGATAAAGCATATAAATTCATGAACGATAATGGTTATACATCAGTAAAAAGTGGATATGTTGGTGATATTGTTCCTCGTGGAGATTATCATTACAGCCAAAATACAATTAATCATTATCAATATGCAATCGAAAAAGCGGCTGATTATAAAATAATGGTTAATGCACACGAAGCGGTTCGTCCTACAGGAGTTGCGCGTACATGGCCAAATTTAATCGGAAACGAATCTGCGCGTGGAACAGAATACCAAGCTTTCGGTGGTTCTAAACCAAATCACGTAACGGTTTTACCTTTCACGCGTCTTTTAGGTGGACCAATGGATTACACGCCTGGTATTTTCGAAATGGATGTGAAAAAATTAAATCCAAACAATCATTCTCACGTTAATTCTACGATTGCAAATCAGTTGGCTTTATACGTGACAATGTATTCTCCTTTACAAATGGCTGCTGATATTATCGAGCATTACAAACAATTTTCTGATGCATTTCAATTCATCAAAGATGTACCTGTAGATTGGCAAGATTCTAACTATTTGGAAGCTGAACCAGGAAGATATTTAACAATTGCGCGTAAAGACAAAAATTCGAATAATTGGTTTGTTGGAAATGTAAATGGAGAAACACCGCGTTCAACGAAAATTAAATTAGATTTCTTAGATAAAGGAAAAAAATACGAAGCGAAAATCTATGCTGATGCAAAAGATGCGCATTACAAAACAAATCCTCAAGCCTATAAAATCGAAACAAAAAAGGTTGATTCAAAATCTGTGTTAGATTTAACATCTCAAGCTGGAGGAGGTTTTGCAATTAGTATCAAAGAAATCAAATAAGCTCTATTTTATATGTTCCAAGTTTATTCTGAAAACGTATTTAAAAATGGCATTAAATCTATGACGTAAATAAAATTTAATAAGTGAAGAGTAAAAATGATTTAATGAGCGCTAGCGAATTTTTAAATCATTCTCGAAACGGCTTAAATTTTTAGTCAAATAGATTTACCGCCTTGACTTTTTTGATTCGTTTTTGTGTCAAGACAAAAATGAATATGATTGTAGAAAGTCATCCTGAATTCATTTCATGATGACATAAAGTAGAATGAAAAGCTGAAATTAATTCAGTTTCTTATTAAATCATAAAAACATAATTATGAAAAAAATACTTTTCACGTTAGGAATAGCTTCATTGTTTTTAAGCTCTTGTTCAAAAACAACAACACAAGCTACGCAAACAAATCATTCAGAAAAACAACCTTTTGTTTGGAATGGCGCAAATATTTATTTTTTGTTGACCGATCGTTTCGAGAATGGAGATAAAAAGAATGATGTCAACTATGGAAGAACTGCTGAAACGTCTAAATTAAGAGGTTTTGAAGGAGGAGATTTTCGTGGAGTAATCAATAAAATAGAAGATAATTATTTTTCAGATTTAGGAGTTAATGCGATTTGGATGACACCGATTGTGGAGCAAATTCACGGTTTTGTAGACGAAGGACAAGGAAAAACATATGGATTTCACGGTTATTGGACAAAAGATTGGACGTCGATTGATAAAAACTGGGGAACTGAAAAAGAGTTACAGGAATTAGTAGACAAAGCACATGCGAAAGGCATTCGTATTATGTTGGACGCGGTGATTAATCACACAGGTCCAGTTACAAATTCGGATGGTGTTTTTCCTGCTGATTGGGTTCGTATTTCTCCACAATGTACCTATGAGTCTTACAAAACGACGATTGAATGTACGTTGGTAAAAAATCTTCCAGACATTTTAACGGAATCAGAAAATGATGTGATGTTGCCTCCGCAATTGTTAGCAAAATGGTCGCAAGAAGGTCGTTTAGACAAAGAAGTTGCTGAATTGAATGCTTTTTTCGCGAAATATAATCTTCCAAAAGCACCGAAATATTATATCATGAAATGGCTTTCAGACTATATTCGTAAGTACGGAATTGATGGTTATCGTGTCGATACGGTGAAACATACGGAAGAAAATGTTTGGAAGAAATTCGAAGAAATTTGTCAAGATGCGTTTGCTGAATATAAAGCGAATAATCCTATAAAAGTATTGGATCAAAATAAGTTTTTCTTGTTAGGAGAAGTTTATGGATATTCGATTAATGATGGTCAGCAATATAATTTTCCTGATAAAACGGTTAATTATTTCGAGAATGGATTTGATGCGTTAATCAATTTCGATTTGCGTTCAACTCAAAAAGAATCTAATCAAACTGTTTTTGATCGATACAATGATATTCTTCAAAAGAAGATGAAAGGAAAGTCTGTGATGAGCTACATTACCTCGCACGATGACGGTTCGCCTTTTGATAAAAATCGTCAAAATCCTTGGGATGCAGGAACTCGATTGTTATTGGCGCCAGGGATTTCGCAAATTTATTATGGAGACGAAACGGCTCGTCCGTTAGAGATTGAAGGTGTTGATGGAGATGCAAATCTTCGTTCGAATATGAACTGGGAAGATATTAAACCAAATTCAGAAACGGAATCATTATTGAATCATTACCAAAAATTAGGACAATTTAGACGAAATCATCCAGCGGTTGGAGCAGGAAATCAAACAGATTTGCAAAATTCTCCGTATATTTTTACAAGAAAATATAAGACAGACGAAGTGGTGATTGGATTGGAAATGCCAATTGGAAAAAAAACAATTAATGTAAGTTCTGTTTGGAAAGATGGTACCAAAGTTCGCGATGCTTATTCAGGTTTTTCTGGAAAAGTTGTGAACGGAAATTTAGAATTGAATACGACTTCTGATATTGTATTATTGGAAAAAGTGAATTAATTTTTTGAGAAGTAATAGAAGAAAAAATGATAAAAAAAATAGTTGGTTTAACCTTGATGACAACTTTGTTTTTGACAAGTTGTGAAAGCAAAAAGGAAACAAAGTCAGAAGACGTTAAAACTGAAATGAAACAACAAGGTATTTTACCTTTTACGGCTGATATGGCAGAAACTTCTGTGATTTATGAAGTGAATGTTCGTCAATTTTCGCCAGAAGGAACTTTTGCTGCGGTAACAAATGAGATTTCGAATATCAAAAAATTAGGTGTTAAAATCCTTTGGATTATGCCTATTTATCCAATTGGAGAAGAAAATCGAAAAGAAGGTTTAGGTTCGTATTATTCGATCAAAGATTATAGAGGAATCAATCCAGAATTTGGAAATGCCGAAGATTTTAAGAAATTAGTTGATGAAGCGCACAAAAACGGAATCTATGTGATTTTGGATTGGGTTGCGAATCACACGGCTTGGGATCATCCTTGGGTAAAACAACATCCCGATTGGTACGAACAAGATAAGAACGGAAAAATGCATTCTCCTTACGATTGGTCGGATGTTGTGGCATTAAATTTCGATAACAAAGAAATGCGCAAACAGATGATTGCCGATATGAAATATTGGTTAGATGATTTCAAAATTGATGGTTTCCGTTGTGATATGGCGCACGAAGTTCCAACAGATTTTTGGAACGAAGCAAAACCACAATTGGCAAAAGGTCGCGAAATTTTTATGTTAGGTGAAACAGAGAAGCCAGATTTATTAGCAAATAATGCGTTCGATGCCGCTTATGGTTGGGAAATTCATCATATCATGAATGACATTGCAAAAGGTAAAAAGAATGTTTCTGCGATTGATGCGTACATGGATTCGATTCCGAAAAAATGGCAAGCGGATGATTATAAATTATTATTCACATCAAATCATGACGAAAATTCTTGGGCTGGAACTGAGTACGAAAGAATGGGTGATGCGGTCGAAACATTTGCTGCATTAACGTATACTTTACCAGGAATTCCTTTGATTTATAATGGACAAGAAGAAGATTTTAATCGTCGTTTAAAATTCTTTGTCAAAGATTCTATTGATCGTAATTCAACAGCAAAAATGCGTGGCGTTTACGAAAAGTTAGGAGAATTAAAAATCACAAATGAAGCGTTTAATGGAGCGAAAAAAGCGGCTTCTTACGAACGTTTGAAAACATCTGATGATAAATCTATCTTAGCGTTCAAACGTCAAAAAAATACGACAGAAGCTTATTTTATTGCGAATTTTACGAAAGCAAATAAAGAAATTACAGTTCCAATTAATGGTGTGTACAAAAATTTTATGAACAACGAAGATGTGACATTTGATGCTACAACAAAACTGAAATTAAAACCTTGGGAATACCTGATTTTAGTTCAGAAGAAAAAATAAACTCTTAAAAGCTGGTTAAATTTTTAATCAGCTTTTTTTATGGTATAATGCTTGTTGATAAACGTTTAAAATCCAAATCATGAGAAAAGTAATTTTATCAACAGCCGTCATTTTAAGCTTAGTTTTCTCTTCGTGCGAATCGAAGAAAACAGAAAACTCAGAAGTTATCACAAGTAAATCTGAAGTTGCAGAACAGCCAATTGTTTCGGAGAGTGATATTGCAAATAATCCAGAATCATCGACTTCGTCAAATACCTATGTGGTTTTGCAAGATAATGGTCAACAAAAAACAGTAAATATTGACCCGAATGAAACCGTTATTTCAGCAAATAATTTGCCTGTTAATGCACAAAATTTTGTTTCGAAAAACTTTGGTAATATGGAGTTCGTGAATGCAATAAAAGAAGTTGAACGCAATATCACAACATATAATATTCAGTTGAAAGACGGAACAAAAATAGAATTTACAGATAATGGAGATTGGAAGGAGGTGAAAAATGGTCTAGGAAAAGCGATTCCGATTAAATTTTTCCCAGATAATATTCAAAAATATCTTCAAACTAAATATCCTAAAATTGATGCGAAATCAATTGAAATGGATACAAAAGATAAAGAAATAAAAGTAGAATTGTTACAAAATAATGTCGATTTGAAATTTGATTTGAATGGTAATTTTATCAAAATTGATTAATCACATACATCAAAAACCTTATCAATAGATGAGGTTTTTTTTATTTCTGATTTTTAAAATTTACAATAACCTTCACATCAACTTTTCGCAATTTTCAATATATTTATAGTAGAAAAAATCAACCAAAATGGATAAAAAATATTTGAGATCGCTAATTTTTAGACATCTCGATGGTTTGGTAACGGCTCCGGTATTAAGCGCTTTGGCTAAAAAAGGAGCTTTGCATTACATTGTCGAGCACAAAACTATACAGTTAGAAGAATTGACAAAAGAATTTCAGGCAAACGAAGGTTATCTAAATGTTGCTTTGCGTGTATTGGCTTCGCAGAATATGTTAGAATATTCGGTGGACAATGCGAAAGATAATGTCGAAATTCAAACCAATAAATATTCGGATCGAGCATTTACTAATATTGATATTTACCATGATTTAGCTGTTTTTTTGGCAGAAAATGAGGTAATCAATCAACATGATTTTTCGGATGAGTTTTGTAAAAAATGGATCAAATTATTTGATAAATATAAAACTTATTTGATGACTGCTGATGACGAAGAGTTTCTTGAAAAACCTTTGCATTATCAAATTACCAAACATATCGAAGGCGTTTTGGTTGGACCAATTATTGTGCGAATGGGAATGAGCGGTTTGTTTCATAAATACTTTATGGAAGCTTCTTTCAATCCAGATGAATTTCACAAAAATCCACAAACTTTCGAAAAAATATTAGAAAGATTAACCGAATTAGGTTGGTTTACTAAACACGAAAAAAACTATAAATTCACCGAAATAGGATTGTTTTTTGCACGTCGAGCAACATCGTATGGTGTTACAGTTTCTTATTTACCAATGTTTGCAAAGTTGAATGATTTACTTTTCGGTTCGCCAACAAAATTGCGTGAAATTACCGATGGTGAAGATGAGCAACATGTGAATCGCGAAATGAATGTTTGGGGTAGCGGAGGAGCGCATTCCACTTATTTCAAAGTGATTGATGAGTTTATTGTTGATATTTTTAATCGTCCAATAGAAGAGCAACCGAAAGGGATTTTGGATATGGGATGTGGAAATGGAGCGCTTTTGCAACATTTGTATGATGTCATAGAACGTCAAACCTTACGCGGAAAACATCTAGACGAATATCCGCTTTTCTTGGTTGGTGCAGATTATAATCAAGCAGCATTGAAAGTAACGCGTGCCAATTTAATTAAAAATGATATTTGGGCAAAAGTGATTTGGGGCGATATTGGCGATCCAGATCGTTTGGCAACGGATTTGAAAAATGATTATTCAATAGAGTTGAGTGATTTATTAAATATCCGAACATTTTTAGATCATAACCGAATTTGGGAAGATGTAGAAGATGTCAAAACAAATCGAATTAGTGCTTCTACAGGAGCTTTTGCGTTTAGAGGAAAACGATTGTCAAACAATGATGTGGAACAAAATTTATTGAATCATCTCAAAAAATGGGCGCCTTATGTAGATAAATTTGGATTGTTATTGATCGAATTACATACAATTGCTCCAGATTTAACGGCGAAGAATTTAGGAAATACGCCGGCAACAGCGTATGATGCGACGCATGGATTCTCGGATCAATATATTGTGGAAGTAGATGTTTTTCATCGTATTTGTCAAGAAACAGGTTTGGTTCCAGATAAAACATTGTTTAAAAAATATCCAAATAATGAGTTGGCAACAGTTAGTATTAATCTTTTGAAACGATAATATTTAAAAAATATATTAAATCAAAAAAAAGCTCAGCAATTGCTGAGCTTTCTTGGTTAGTCTTGTATCAATAATTAGTTTAGGGTTATTTTTGCTTGACTAATCTTAAATCCATTTTCGTAAACATTGAACGTGTAAACTCCTTTTTGGAATTCCTCGTTTTCCCAATCAAACGTAATATTTTTTGTTTGTCCGTTTGTGTAATTAAAGTTGATTGCATCAGAGAAATTTACTGTATCTCCAGATCTCAATTCAATTTGTCCACCTTGTGCATTTCCATATCTTCCTAAAGTTCCATCAGGATTATAGATAGCAACATATAATTTTTTCTCTCCAGATTCTGTTCTCGAATTACGATCTACATCAAAAGAAACACGAATTTTATCTATACGTTTTGCACGTGTTTTTTCAACTTCTTTTCCGCTATTTCTTACACGAATTCCTTTGATTTGTTGATTCGAAACAGATAAAGTTGAACTTAATTCATTAATCTTTCCTTTCGAAATTGCATTGTCTTTTTGACGAACACTTTTTTCTGTTTCGTAGTTATATGTTAACTCTTTATTGTTTTCTCTTAAATTATTGTTGTCTGTTGTTAAAGCAGAATTTTTATTATTTAATTCGTCAACACTACGTACAAGAATTGCATTTTCTTTTTGTAAACGCGCAACTTCAGATTTGTAATTTTTTACACTTCCTTCTAAATCGTTGATCATTTTACGAGCACGATTCATTTCTTCTGCAGTAGGATTGTCTTTATCTAGAATTTCTTGAATATCTTGATTCTTTAACTGAATCATATTTTCTTTATCGCCCAATAAATTGTTACGATCTTCGATACGAGCTTTATATTGTGTATAGTCGTTTAAAATAGAATCATATTGTTTACGAATTTGATCTTTTTGACCCGTTTCGTTTTTAAGGATTTGAGAATTTAAAGATTCATTTTTTTCAAGATTCCCGATTTGGTTTGCTTGATAAATATTATATCCTACGCTTCCTGCTAATAAGATTCCGACTAATGCCAAAGGAACTACTAAACCGTTTTTTCCTTTGTTTGTTGGTTGATTGTTTTCTTCTAATCCTTGCATATGAATTATTATTTAAGGTTAATTGTTTTTTTATTGTTTCTAGTGTTAAGAAATTATGATGCCAAAAACTTATGATGATGTTAAAATGAGGGTTTTTTAACAAATTTTTTCACATTTTAGACCGAAAATGAATAATCAGATAGAATTTTATTCTAAATAAATCATAAAAAAAGCTCCAGAATAATCTGAAGCTTTCTTTTAATTAATATGAATTGTATTTACTTTTTATCAAAAGTTCCTGTGTAAACAGAAGTCAATTTATCCAAAGAAATGTACTTTTTGAAAACCTCGTTTACTTGGTTTACATTCAATGCATCTACTTTTTTCTCTAAATTATCAAATTCATCAAACGAAATTCCGTTCAATAAATAACCATTCGATAAACCTAATAAAGTTCCGTCAGTTCCCAAAGAAGTCGTACGTCCGTTTTTCCAACTTACAATATTTGTTTTCAATTCGTCCGCTGTGAAACCATCTTTCAATGCTTTTGCAACTTCTTCTTTCAATGCTTTTTCAACCGCTTCACGTTTTGTTGGATTCAAGAATGCATAATATCCCCAAGAAGAAACGTCGTTTTTAGGATCGCTTGGAATCGAAACATAAGAACCTGCGCCGTAGCTGATTCCTTCTTTTTCTCTTAATCGCATTGGAATACGAGCAGATAAAAATCCTCCACTTCCAATCATTTCATTTGCCATAACCATTGCGGCGTAATCAGCACTCTCACGATTCATTTTGAAGTTAATTGATCCAACTGCAGCAGCATTTTCTTTGTCTGGAATGTTGTAAAGTTTATCCTCTTTCTTCGTTGCTGTAAAAGTTGGATACGCCTTTTCGTACTTCGATTTGCTGTTCCATTTACCAAAAGTATCATTCAATAATTTTTCAACTTTCGCTTTGTCATTTGTTCCAACAATAGAAACAACACCATTTTGCGCACCTAAAATATTTTTATAAAAATCAACTAAATCAGCTTGTTTGATTTTCTTCAAATCATCTTTCGTTTCAGCAAAAGAAGCTGTGTAGAAAATAGAAGATTTAGGATAATTAGATGTTAAACGACTAATTTCGTTGAAGGCTAATGCTTGCGGATCGTTTGTATTTGCATCCAAATATGTTACATATTCATTTACAGATTTCGCTAATTCAGCATCTGGGAAAGTAGGTTCTGTAATGATTTGACGTACGATATCCATAGTTTTGTCTAATGAATTTTTGTACGTATTGATTGTTACAGATAAATTTTGTCCACTAAATCTAAATCCAACCGAAGATTTTAAAGCATCTAATTGATCTTTGATTTGTTCTTTTGTTAGATTCTTCGTTCCAGACATTAACAATTCAGCTGTTAGTTGACCAATCATTCCTTTATTTGCCAAATCTTTTTCATTAGAAACTGGCAAATTAAACGAAAGAATTACTTTTTCACCTTTAATTTCTTTATCGATGATTCCGTATTTTAGACCATTGTTCAATTTTCCTTCTGCATAATGAGCTTTCAAATTTTTGATCGAAGCTTCAAATGGTTTTGCTTCTTTCTCAACTGCACGACCTTTGTAGTTCGAAACTAAATCTGAGATTTGTTTATTCGTTAATTCAGTCGGTTTTACACGAATTTCATCTTTCGTCGGAATAAAAGTTCCAACTGTTCTATTATTCGCTCTAAAATATTTTTCAGCAACACGTTTTACATCTTCTTTGGTTACTTTCTCGATATTATCGCGGTACAAGAAACCTAAACGATAATCACCAGCACCAACAATTTCTGTTAAACCAATGGCATAATTAATCGTATTATTTTTTTGATTTTCGATGTTTTTCACAATACTTGCTTTCGCACGTTGCACATCTTGATCAGTATAATTAATTGTAGCAACTTTGTCTAATTCTGAACGAATATCATTTTTAGTTTGCTCGATATTTTTCTCTTTTGGAATTTCAGTTCCGATGTAGAAGAAACTCGCATCGCGAACTTCTGGACTATACGCCCAAATTGAAGCAATTTTGTGTGTGTCAACTAAAGATTTGTACAAATATCCCGAAGGATCTGAAGTTAAAATATTATTTAAAACATCAATCGCTGCATAATCTTTATCGCTATATGCTGCAACGTGATACATTACACCAACAGATTGCGAATCTCCTGCACGTTTTACTTCAACAAATTTTTCACCATCTTGCGCTGGTTCAACTGTTAAAATTTCGTCTAAAACACGCGTTGGTTTTGGAATTGAAGCAAAATACTGATTCACATATTCCATTGTTTTTTTCTCGTCAAATTTTCCAGCAATAATTAAAGTTGCATTATCTGGTTGATAATATTTTTCGTAGAATTTGCGCAACTGTGGTGTTTTTACACGCTCAATATCTTCTTTAGATCCAATGGTAGATTTTCCGTAATTGTGCCATAAATAGCCAGCAGAAATAACGCGTTCCATTAAAACACTTGAAGGATCATTTTCACCAATTTCAAATTCATTACGCACAACTGAAAACTCTTTGTCCAAATCTTCTTGTTTAATGGTTGCATTAATCATTCGATCAGCTTCCATTTCTAAACTCCAACGTAAATTTTCGTCGCTTGAAGGGAAAACTTCGTAATAATTTGTACGATCATAATATGTTGTTCCATTTGCGCGTCCACCTTTGTCAGATAACATTTTCTTGATATCACCTAAATTCTTAGTTGATTTAAACAACATATGTTCTAACAAGTGCGCCATTCCTTTTTCGCCATAACCTTCATGTTTAGATCCAACATTGTACACAATGTTAACCACAACATTACTTTGCGATTGATCAGGAACCAATAAAACTTGTAATCCATTTGGTAGTTTGTATTCCTTAATTCCTTCTACTTGCGTCACAAAAGTTGCGCTTCCAGATTTCGTTTGAGCCATTAAGTAAGGTGAATTTGCAAAGGCAAAAACCAGACAAATACTCAGTAAAGTTTTTTTCATGTATTTATTTTTATAGTTATTAATTGGATGATACAATTCTATAATCTATTCGTTAGACGCAAATTGTATGGTGTAAGTTACAAATCTTTTGTTAAATTTGTGATGCAACAAACAAAAGAAATGGAAACAAAAGAGGTAAATAAAATTACTTTCGAAGAGTTTAAAAGTCAAATCATTAATGATTACAAGACTGCTTTTATGTCTCGCGAAGTAAGTCTTTTAGGGAGAAGAGAAGTACTTACTGGGAAAGCAAAATTTGGAATTTTTGGTGATGGAAAAGAATTACCACAAATTGCAATGGCAAAAGTATTCAAAAATGGAGATTTCCGTTCTGGATACTACCGCGATCAAACATTTATGTTCGCAATTGGTCAATTAACAGTTGAACAATTTTTTGCACAATTATATGCTTTAACAGATTTAGAGAAAGAACCTTCATCTGGAGGTCGTCAAATGACATCTCACTTCGGCACACGTTCTTTAAATGAAGACGGTTCTTGGAAAAAATTAACAGAACAAAAAAATTCGAGTGCAGATATTTCGCCAACAGCTGGTCAAATGCCACGTTTGTTAGGTTTAGCACAAGCTTCAAAATATTTTAGAAATGTTCCTCAATCAGACGAAGATCAACAATTTTCTGTAAACGGAAATGAAATTGCTTTTGGAACAATTGGAGATGCAAGTACTTCTGAAGGACATTTTTGGGAAACGATAAATGCTGGTGGAGTTTTGCAAGTGCCAATGGTGATTTCTATTTGGGACGATGGTTACGGAATTTCTGTACCAGCTAAATTTCAACGCACAAAATCGAATCTTTCTGAATTATTATCAGGTTTCGGAAGAACGGAAGAAGAAAGAGGTTACGAAATTATTACAGTAAAAGCGTGGGATTATCCTGCTTTGATTGAAGCGTATACACGTGCAGAAAGATTTGCGCGAGAGCATCACATTCCGTGTATTGTACACGTGCAAGAATGTACGCAACCGCAAGGTCACTCGACTTCTGGTTCGCACGAGCGTTATAAATCAGAGGAGCGTTTGACTTGGGAAAAAGAATTTGACGGAATCACAAAATTCCGTGAATATATTTTAGCATTTGCAGATCATTCGGAAGCAATTATTTCTGCGGAAGAATTAGATCAATTAGAAGCTGATGTTAAAGCTGAAGTAAAAGCTTCTCAAAAACAATGTTGGGACGATTATTTGAATCCAATTTTGGATTTGAAAAATGAAGCATTAGAATTATTAACGAAAGTTGCTTCAGAAAGTGCTAATGGTGCTTTTATCAACATTGAAATTAGTAATCTAAAATCAAAGAAAAGCCCTTTCAAACGTGATGTTTATGGCGCAATTCGTAAAGTTATTCGTTTAACTCGTTTAGAAAATTTAGCTTCTAAAACTGAATTAATTTCTTGGTTAGATGCTAAAATGAAACGTGAAGAAGAAATTTATTCGACTAAATTAGTTTCTGGTACAGCAACACAAGTTCCACAAGTAAAACCTGAGTTTGGAGAAAATCCAACATTAGAAGATGGTCGTGTAATTGTACGTGATAACTTCGATAAAATTTTCGAAAAATACCCAAAGGCATTAGTTTTTGGTGAAGATGCGGGAAACATTGGTGATGTAAACCAAGGTTTAGAAGGTCTTCAAGCAAAATATGGAATCGATCGTATTTCGGATACAGGTATTCGCGAAGCAACAATTCTTGGTCAAGGAATTGGTTTGGCGATGCGTGGTTTACGTCCAATTGCAGAGATTCAATATTTAGATTATATCCTTTATTGTTTGCAGGGAATTTCTGATGATTTGGCAACTGTGCTTTATCGTTCGAACGGAGGTCAAAAAGCGCCTGTGATTATCAGAACGCGTGGTCACCGTTTAGAAGGTGTTTGGCATTCAGGTTCGCCAATGGGAGGAATTTTGAATTTGGTTCGTGGCGTGAATGTTTTGGTTCCGCGTGATTTAACAAAAGCCGCAGGTTTTTACAATACATTGATGCAAGCAGATGAGCCAGCAATTGTTGTAGAAAGTTTGAACGGTTATCGTCTGAAAGAGCCTGCACCAACTAATATCGGTGAATTTACAACGCCAATTGGTGAAGTAGAAATTACAAAAGAAGGAAAAGATGTAACGTTGTTAACATATGGTTCTACTTGGAGAATTGTGATGGATGCAGCGAAAGAATTGGAGCAATTAGGTATTTCTGTTGAAGTAATTGATGCGCAATCTTTATTACCTTTCGATATCAATGCAGATGTTGCGAAAAGTTTGAACAAAACGAATCGTTTAGTTATTGTTGACGAAGATGTTCCTGGTGGAGCAAGTGCATTCTTGTTACAAGAAATTATCGAGAAACAAGGTGGATATTTTACATTAGATAGCGCACCATTGACGATTACAGCGAAAGCTCACCGTCCTGCGTATGCGACTGATGGAGATTATTTCTCAAAACCTTCTGTTGATGATATTACAGAACAAGTTTATGAATTGATGCGCGAAGCGAAACCAAATGAGTTTCCTGCTTTGTACTAAAAAATAAATTTTAGAGTTATATAAGCGTATGTCTTTTTCAAAAAAGGCATGCGCTTTTTTTGTATTTTTAACAATCAAAATTATAATGAAAATGAAATTTTATTCGATCATACTTTGTCTGTTAACTTCTGTTCTTTTTGGACAATTTCAGGATATAATTACTCCAAAGAATATCAAGACGATTCAAGTTTTTAACCCGCAAACAAACGATAATACACCCATTATCAAGTTAGGTTCTAGCGAAAGATTAATTTTTCTTTTTGATGATATCAGCGCAGGTTACAAACGTTATCAATATTCTATCGAACACAGAAATGCAGATTGGTCTGAATCGAATATTTTTCAAACTGAATTTCTAAATGGTGTTAATGCTGATTATGCGCGAACTTATAAAAATTCATTCAATACGTATCAAAAATATACCAATTATCAAATTCAATTTCCGAATGAGCAAATGAATGTAAAATTGCCTGGAAATTATGTATTGAAAGTGTATTTAGAAAATGATTCGAATCCAATTTTCACGAAACGTTTTGCCGTTTATCAACCAATTGCGGATGTTGGTGTGATGGTTTCTCGTTACAATAATCCAACCGTAAAAGAATTGAATCAGCGTTTGCAAGTTCAAGTTTCAAGTGGAACACAAAATTTAACTGAAGTTCCTGATGGCGCAAGATTATTTTTGATGAAAAATAACAATTGGAATGAAGGTTATTTTGTTAATCGACCATCTTTTTCTCGTCCAAATCAATTAACATATAATGATACCAATATTTTGTTTGACGGTGGTGCAGAATATAATTGGTTTGATAACAAAAATTTAGAAGTTCCGAGTTTAACAACAGAAAAAACATTCAGAAAAGATAGTGTTTACCACACTGTTTTGCGTGCAGATATTCCGAAATATAATTTACCTTATGATGATTATCCAGACATTAATGGAAATTTTTATATCCGAAATAATCGTTATGGAAACGAATATGCAGCAAATTCTGAAGCAGATTATTCGTGGGTTTATTTTGCCTTAGACGCTTTCGAAGATCAAAATGGATTGTACGTTCCGTATGTTGTGGGAGCTTTTAATAATTGGGAAATTGATGAAAATTCGAAATTAGAAAAAGACGATGCAGGATTTTGGGTAACCGAATTATTCTTGAAACAAGGTTATTACAATTATCAATATGTCGTAAAAAATACTAAAACAGGAAAAATTGATCCAAGTTATGTGAGCGGAAGTTTTTGGCAAACTGAAAATCAATATCAAGCGTTGTTTTACTATCGCCCTTGGGGACAACGATACGATGTATTGATGGGATATGGAACTGGAAATTCGAGGAGATAAATAATTCAGTTTTTTATCAATCATGACTTTCAACACTCAACCTATAAAATTTAAGTATTCTTGGCGCGATTATCAACAGCGTGTTTTAGATGAATTAGAATTTCATTTAAAAGATGCGCATCTTAATATTGTAGCACCGCCTGGCTCTGGAAAAACGGTTTTGGGATTGGAAGTAATGCTTCGAATTAATGAGCCTACGCTTATTTTAGCGCCAACTTTAGCGATTCGTAATCAATGGAAAGATCGATTTATTGAGCTTTTTCTTGATAATCAGGAAGTCGATTGGATTTCGATGGATATTCATCAACCAAAATTTCTTACCATTTCTACTTATCAAGGATTACATGCTTCGATGGTAAAAGACGAACAATCTTTGATTCAATTATTAAAAGAAAATAACGTCAAAACTTTGATTGTAGATGAAGCGCATCATCTAAAAAATGAATGGTGGAAAAGTCTCAATAAAATCAAAAGTGAATTATCACCAAAGATTGTGGCGTTAACTGCTACGCCGCCTTTTGATGTTGCGAAAGAAGAATGGAATCGTTATCTCACTTTTTGTGGTCCGATTGATTGCGAAATATCTATTCCAGAATTAGTCAAACAAAAAGATTTGTGTCCGCATCAAGATTTGTTGTTGTGTTCATTTCCCATAAATTTTGAGAGTGAAATTATTTCCAAAAACCTTGAAGAAGTAGAAGCTTTTTTCCAAGAGGTTAAAGAAAATACAGCTTTGTATGAATTTGTTTTGATGTTAGATTTTATCAAAACGCCTGCAAGTTGTTTCGACGAAATTTATGCAGATTTTGATGCCTATGCGTCTTTTGTGATTTATCTGAAATCGTTTGATACGCCATTGGATTTTCAGCATTTGGATTTATTAGAAAACGAAACGATAGATTTTCCGCCTTTCAATTATTATTGGGCAGAATGTATGTTCAATTATTTGTTGTTTAAAGATGAAGAATTTTATTTGGAACACGAGAAATTTTTGAAACCATTTTTAACGAATTTAAAACGAATCGGAGCAATCGATCAGATAAAAGTTACTTTACATTATAATCAAAAAGTTAAAAATTCGCTGATAAATAGTGTAAAAAAGATTGATAGTATTGCAGAAATTGTAAAATCAGAATACCAACATTTGGGCGATAAGTTGCACATGGTAATTTTGACCGATTATATTCGAAAAGAATTTTATTCGGATAATTTACAGAATGAACCAAGTAAAATAAAGTTAGGCGTTTTTCCAATTTTCGAAAAACTTCGAAATCTAAATTCAGAAATAATTCCACATCTTGCGATTATTACAGGTTCGATGGTAATCGTTTCGAAAACAATTCTTCCAAAAATAATTTATCAGTTCAAAGATAGAGCAGAAGCGATTCAGTTTAAATCGGTGATGTTCGATGATAATTTTTTCGAAGTTGTTACGGAAGATAATTCAAGAGGAAATTTATTGGCTGTTTTAACAAAATTATTTAACAAAGGTGTTATCAAAATAATTGTCGGAACTCGCGCTTATTTGGGCGAAGGTTGGGATGCGCCGAGTATCAATAGTTTGATTTTAGCGAGTAATGTAGGTTCTTTTGTAACATCAAATCAGATGCGTGGGCGTGCGATTCGTGTGAATTCTGAAGAACCAAATAAAGTGAGTAACGTTTGGCATTTGGTTACGTTGGATTTGTTTGCGCAAAATGGAGGTGGAGATTTGGATAAAATGAGACAACGATTTGAGGCTTTTGTTGGGATTTCGCAAAAAGAAAACACGATTTCGAATGGTATTTCTCGTCTGAATCTTCCTGAACAATTTACAGAGGAATCTATTGAAAATTACAATCAGCAAACGATAGAATGGAGTAAAAATGATGTTCAAATTAGAGATTCTTGGACAAATTCTATTGCCGAAGGAACAAAGATTGATAATGAATTAAAGTATTTTTATGACGGAGAAAAAGAATATGATTTCTCAAAACATTTGTATTATTCGAAGTCGATAAAAAGTTTAACAACAAGTTTACTTCTTTCATTCATCTCTTTTATCGTTTTCTTTTTCGAAGAAAGTATTCGAACACTTTTATTTTCGATGTCGAAAAAAAGCTTTCTTTCAACCATAATTTTTCTCTCAACGGTCGGAATTGTGTATTTCGGAGTTAATTTTTACAAAAACATCAAACTTTATATTCAATATAGAGATATCACCAAAGATTTTCAGAAAATAGCTGTTGCGTTATTCAATACTTTGCAACATTTTAATTTATTGTCTAATGAATTGCGAGAAACAAATATTTTGACAACTGTAGATAAATCGGGAAATATTTCGTGTAGTTTATTGTCGGCAACAACTTATGATAAGGCGACTTTTTTACATTCGCTCGAAAATATTTTAAATCCAATTGATAATCCACGTTATTTTATCGAACGAAAAAGTGTGCTGATGAAGCTTTTCAAACAAAGAGATTATCATTCGGTTCCCGAAATTATTGGTCAACACAAGAAAAAGGCTGAATATTTTCATCAACAATGGTTGCAACTTGTAGGCGATGCAGAATTGCATTACACAAGAAGTTATTATGGACGAAAAAAGTTGATCAAAGCAAAAATAAAATCGTTAAGTTTTCAATTAAAGCAACCAATTGAACATATCAAAAAGTGGAAATAATCTAACTTCTCAAAATCTTTTCCATCGTTTTTCCTTTGGCTAATTCATCGATTAATTTGTCTAAATATCGAATTTTTTGCATCAATGGATTTTCAATTTCTTCCACACGATAGCCGCAAATCACACCTTTTATTTTAGTTGAATTTGGATTAAACTTTGGTGCATTTTCAAAAAAATCATGAAAGTTAGTTTTCTTTGTTAAAATTTCTTCCAAATCTTTTTCAGTATAACCTGTTAACCAAAAAATAATTTGATCAACTTCCGTTTTTGTTCGGTTTTTCTTTTCTGCTTTCGTGATGTAATGCGGATAAACACTTGCAAAAGACATTTCGATTACACGCTGAAAATTTTTATCATTCATTTTTTAAGAATATTATAGAGGATAAATTTCGACAATTAATTTGATAAAATCTCACTATTTTCATCGATTGTGATTTATAGATTTTGAGTTAAATTTGAGTATGAAATTTTTATTTAGATTTTTAACACTGTTTACGATAATTAGTTTGGTTGGATGTATTTCTGAAACCAAAAAATCACCAATTGATTTTTATTATTGGCGAAGTAATTATTCGGTGAATGAAACAGAGAAAAAAGCGGTTGATTCACTAAAAGTGGAAAATATTTATGTTCGTTTTTTTGATGTGGATAAAAAGTTGAATAAAATTTCTCCAGTTGGAATTATTCAGAATTTTGATGCAACGAAGCTCAATGTCAATTATATTCCGACGGTTTTTATTACCAATCAAACTTTTCTGAATACATCAAAAGATCAAGTCAAAATTTTAGCAAAAGATGTGTATAATTTTTTGAGTGAAACGGCTGAAAGAGGAAATCTAAAAAGTTTCAATGAAATTCAGATAGATTGTGATTGGACGAAATCTACGCGTGAGAATTATTTTATGTTTTTGTCGGAATTGAAACATATTTCGGGAAAAAAACTTTCGGCAACTTTGCGTTTGCATCAAGTCAAATTTAAAGACAAAGAAGGAGTTCCGCCTTTGGATAAAATGGTTTTGATGTGTTATGCAACCGAAAATCCAACTGATCAATCTGAAAATAATTCGATTTTAGATTTGAAAATAGCAAAAGATTATTTAAAAAACTTGAACGATTATCCAATCAAATTAGATGTTGCTTTGCCAATTTATTCGTGGGCAATTTTGACAAATCATCAAGGAAAAATAAAATTAATCAATTCTTTTTCGGAGCAAGATTTGATAGGAAAACCTGTAAAGAAAATCAGAAATGGATTTTATGAAGTGGAAGATGATTTTTTTGTACGAAATTTTTATGTGAGCAAAGGTTTTACAATAAAAGTTGAAATGATTTCTCCCGAATTATTAGTTGAAGCAAAATCATTTATCGATACAAAATTATCTTACAATTATCGCTTGATTTATTATCATTTAGACTCAAAATTTTTGAAAACAATACCAACACAATTATGAAAAAAATAGTACTTACTTTATGCTTAACTTTTGGTTTAACCAAAGTATTTGCGTGTGCTGATGGTGGTGGAGAAGATTATTATTACTACAATCTTTTTTCGCAAACATTAAGCGAAGCACCGCAATATCAGCCATTTTTGATGACTTTGGATAATCCATATTATACAATGGATGCAAATCAAAAGAATGAAAATATTTTGGATTGGCAAAAAACGTTGGGAATTAGCTATCAACAAGCATTTGAGTTGGTTTTTAAAGCATCGAAACAAGAAATTGATATGATGGTAAAGAATGGAAAATCGTCGAATTCGAACTATAATTTTGCAACAACAGATTGGGTAAAAAAGAATAAACAAAGTTTACTTTATCTGTCGTATGCTAAGTATTTAGAGCCTTACATGGCTTTTTATTACATCGATAATGGTGAATGGTCGTATGTCGATCGTCCCGAAAAAAATGTCAATAATCTAAATTATAAAAAAGTTCTTGAAGTTCTAAAGAAAAGTTGGAATGCAGAAACGGACAAAGAATTAAAAATCCGTTATGGTTATCAATTGGTACGTTTTGCGCATTATTTCCACGAATATAAAGATGCCATCAACTATTTTAATATGTATGTGGCTTCGCAAGGACTCAAAAATTCGATGTACTATTATGCATTAGATCAAAAAGGTGGTGCGGAGCGTGCGCTTGGAAATTATATTCAGGCGAATTATGACTTTTTCGAAGTTTTTTCTCATTCGAATGATCGAAAAATGAGTGCTTATCAATCGATGCGAGTGACAGAAGATTTGAATTATGAGAAAATGTTAGCCAATGCCAAAACGATTCAAGAGAAAAATGATTTGTATTTGTTAATTGGTTACAACGATTTTTCGAATCCGTTGGCGCCTGCAAAAAAAATTATTGCAAATGATGTAAATGCGCCACAAGCGAGAATTTTATTTGCGCGTTCTATCAATTTAATTGAGCGCGAATATTTGCAACAAAATCCTGAAGATTATTATTGGGATTCGTCGCAAGTGCGAAAAAAATACACGGATTTGTATTTGCCTGTAAAAGCGAATAACGATTATTATGGAAGTTCTGATGAAAATTCGAAAGATGAAATTCAGATTAATGAATTAATTTCTTTGGCAAAATCGCAAGTGATAAAAGCTGACGACAAAGAATATTGGAATTTATCGGTGGCATATTTGAATTTATTGAACAAAAATTTTGCGGAAACAAAGGATTATTTAGCAAAAGTAAATTCAACTTCGAAAGAATTTCAACAACAGAAAAAAGTGATTGAAATTTTATTAGAAATTTTCGAACAAAAGAAAATTACAGATAGTTTTGAGAATCAATTGATGCAAAAATATGCGTCGATTTTGAATTATGAATATCCAAAATTACCAGAAGATGTCTATGGTTATTCGGATGAAGATGATCAAAAAATGAACTTGAAAAATGTGATTTTAGATGTTTTAGCAAATCGATATTTTTTGCAAGGTGACAAAGGAAAAGCATTTTTGATTCATAATGAAATTACACAATTAGGTTCAAATCCAGATTGGACGATTATCAATGATTTAGATAAATTGGATAAAAAATCGAATAAAACAGCTTTCGAAAAATATTTGATTAATGCAAAAGTAAAATCGAGTTCATGGGATTGGAGAACAGAAAAATCAAAAGAAATTCAGTTTAAATTATCAGATTATTTAGCCGATTTCAAAGGAACATTGTATTTAGGCGAAATGAAATTTGATTTGGCGAAAAAAGAATTTGAGAAGATTGATCAAAAATATCACACGTCAGAAAGTGCTTATTTTGTTTATGATTACGATTATACAACAGAAAAAGAAAGCAAAACTTGGGTAGAAAATCAGTTTGATGGTTATCATAATATTCCGAATAAAATCTTTGGATATAATAAGATTGAATGTTTCAATTGTGACGAAAATCAAGTGATCGCAACATCATATTTGAATGAATTCAAATTTATCAAACCAAAAATGTCAAAATTAGAATTGACAAATGCGATGATTGAATTGAATAAAATAGCAAAGAAGAATACCGAAGAAGCTGCAAAAGCGAATTATTTGTTGGGGAATTTCTTTTACAATACGACGACTTTAGGCTATTATCGTTATTTGTTGACATTTGATCGAAACAATGATAATGGACCAAAATTTAATAATTATGGTGATCAATATGAAGCGACAAGCAACTTCTTTTACAAAAGTTTCGGTTGGGGTGGAAACTACGTAGATAATTTTACGCCGTCAGAAAATTATTTGAAAAAAGCTTTTGATTCGACAAAAGACAAAGAAATGAAAGCGCAAATTTTGTTTGCATTGTCTAAGAATGAACAAGGAAGATTTTATAATGCAAAAGACCCTGTGTTGAAACGTTTGTACGAAAATCAATATGATAACGAAGATAAAATTTTAGGGTTTAAAGTGGCAAATTATCGTTCTAATTTTAAAAATTTGAAACAATATTCGGACACGAAAACATATCAAGAAATAAAATCAAATTGTAAATATTTCGATTATTACACAAATAACTTTTAATAATTAAAACGCTTCTAATTTTAGGAGCGTTTTTTGTAATGTGATTTTTGACTAAAATAGATTATTATGAAATGTTTTGTAACTCAAGAACCAATTAATCGCTACGAAGCTGTAAAAGGAAAAGAAATTCAGCAAGAGATTTTTAAATTGATTGAGCAAGATTATCCAGCAATTACCGAAGAAGATTATGTTTCGATAAAAATATTGAACAAATATCGTCGTCAATTTTTTGCAAATTTGATTTCGCAAGAAAAAGGTGAAATGGAAAAATTGGATCAAGATGTAGTGGAAGCGATTCGTGATAATTCTATTCTTTCCGAGAATATAAAAGAAAATTCATCAAAGCCATTGACAACAGGCGATAGAATCGCAGATAAAGTAGCATCTTTTGGTGGAAGTTGGACATTTATTATTTCTTTTTTTATTTTCTTATTGGCTTGGATGTTTCTTAATTTTTGGATGTTGCACAACAAAGGTTTTGATCCCTATCCATTTATTTTACTCAATTTGATTTTGTCTTGTTTAGCAGCAATACAAGCACCAATTATTATGATGAGTCAAAATCGTCAAGAAGATAAAGATCGTGATAGAGCCGAACATGATTATAAGATTAACTTGAAAGCTGAATTGGAAATAAAATTATTAAGTGAAAAAATAGATCATTTATTGGTTCATCAGAATAAAAAATTATTAGAAATACAGGAAATGCAGATTCAATATTTAGAAAATATCGAAAATCAAATTCTTCATACAAAAGATAAAAAAGAAAATAAAAAGGAAGAATAATGGATAATTTTATGTCTAAAGTGATAAAAGACTTAATTATCTGAACTGAAACATTTCCATTTATTTTTCTTAAATTTGAACTTTGAAAAGTATAAACAAACAAAATAATCAAAATGTCAAAATCATTTGCTCAAATTCCTCACGCTGTTAACGAAGAGGTAAAATCATATGCTCCTGGAACGCCAGAGCGTGCGCAATTATTAGACGCATACAAAAAAATGTTTAACGAGGTAACTGAAGTTCCTCAATACATTGGTTCTGAAGAAATTTTTTCAGGAAATAAAAAAGAAATTCGTCCTCCACATGACCACCAAAAAGTTGTTGGTTATTTCCACGAAGGAACACAAGATGATGTAAGAAAAGCGATTGATACAGCTTTAGCTGCAAAAGAAGCTTGGGTTGCAATGCCTTGGGAAGATAGAGCGGCAATTTTCTTGAAAGCTGCAGATTTGATTGCTGGTCCTTACCGTGCAAAAATAAATGCTGCAACAATGATTGGTCAATCTAAAAATGCAATGCAAGCAGAAATTGATTCAGCTTGTGAGTTGATTGACTTTTTACGTTTCAATGTACAATACATGACAGAAATTTATGCAGATCAACCAATTTCTTCTCCTGGAATTTGGAATCGTGTAGATTATCGTCCATTAGAAGGGTTTACTTTTGCAATTACTCCTTTCAACTTTACTGCAATTGCTGGTAACTTACCATCTTGTATGGCTTTGATGGGGAACGTTGTAGTTTGGAAACCTTCTGATAAACAAACTTTAGCTGCTAAAGTAACAATGGAAGTGTTCAAAAAAGCTGGTTTACCAGATGGTGTAATCAACATGATCTTAACTGATGGAGCAGAAACTGCAAAAACAGTTTTAGAACACAAAGATTTTGCAGGTTTACACTTCACAGGTTCTACAAAAGTTTTCAATACTTTATGGAAACAAATTGGAGATAACATCAACAATTACAGAACTTATCCACGTATCGTAGGAGAAACAGGAGGAAAAGATTTCGTAATGGTTCACAAATCAGCTTGTCCAACAGAAGTTGCTGTAGGTTTAGTTCGTGGAGCGTTTGAATACCAAGGACAAAAATGTTCTGCTGCTTCTCGTGCTTATATTCCATCTAACTTATGGAGCGAAGTTGAGAAACAAATGAAAGAAATGTTAGCAACTGTTACATTAGGATCTCCAGAGGATTTCTCTAATTTCATGACAGCGGTTATCGATAAAAACTCTTTCGAAAAATCTAAAGCATATATCGATCGTGCACAAGCATCTTCTGAAGCTGAAGTTGTAATTGGTGGTACTTATGATGATTCAGTTGGATATTTTGTTCAACCAACAGTTATCAAAGCAACGAATCCTAAATATGAATCAATGGTAGAAGAAATCTTCGGGCCTGTATTATCAGTTTATGTTTATGATGAAAATGAATTCGAAGCAACTTTAAAATTAGTTGACGAAACTTCTGCTTACGCATTAACAGGATCAATCTTCGCGAAAGATCGTGCTGCTGTAGAATTAGCTGCTAAAGCATTGAAAAATGCTTGTGGAAATTTCTACATCAACGACAAACCAACAGGTGCAGTTGTAGGACAACAACCATTTGGTGGAGCGCGTGCTTCTGGTACAAATGATAAAGCAGGTTCTGCAATGAACTTGTTACGTTGGACTTCTGTTCAAACAATCAAAGAAACATTTGTTCCTGCAAAAGATTATAAATACCCATTCTTAGAAAAATAATATTTTCGAGATATAAAATTAGAATAAGCCTTACATTTGTAGGGCTTATTTTTTTGGTATGAATGATAATTCGGAAAAAGCAATCAAAGCTTCAATTTTTAGTATTGTAGGAAACGCTTCTTTGGCTGGAATTAAGTTTTTGGCTGGTTATTTTGGGAATTCTTACGCACTTATTGCAGATGCAATCGAGTCTTCGGCAGATGTTTTTTCTTCTATATTTGTTTTCTTTGGACTAAAGTATTCTGCAAAACCTGCAGATGAAAATCATCCTTACGGGCACGGAAAAGCAGAAGCGTTAATCACATTTTTAGTGGTTACTTTCCTTATTGTTTCTGCGATTATCATTGCAAAAGAAAGTATTAACAATATTATTACACCACATCATCAGCCCAAACCATTTACCTTATTAGTTCTTGGAGGAATTATTTTATTCAAAGAATTATCGTTTCAGTATGTAATGCGAAAAAGTGTTGAAACCAATAGTTCTTCTCTAAAAGCAGATGCTTGGCATCATCGTTCGGACGCAATTACATCGTTAATGGCGTTTATCGGAATTTCGATTTCATTGGTAATGGGACCAGGTTGGGAGGCAGCAGATGATGTTGCAGCACTTTTTGCATCAAGTTTTATTTTATATAATGCGTACAAAATCCTTCGACCTGCGTTGGGAGAAATTATGGATGAACAATTGTACGAAAATGAAATTGAACAAATCAGAGAAATCGCTTCGCATGTTCCTGGTGTTATGGCGACTGAAAAATGTAATGTGCGTAAGAACGGAATGAATTATTATGTGGATTTACATGCAATAGTCGATGGAACGATTTCGGTAGTGGAAGGACATAAAATTAGTCATGATCTGAAAGATGCTGTACAAGCCAAAATGCCACAAGTAAAAGACGTTTTAGTGCATATAGAACCTACGTTTGTTTCGGTTCGAGAATATTTTCGAACAAATCACATTGAAGATAAAAGAGTGGAGGAGTAAAAATAAATCAATTTAAATAAAAAAAGAGAAGCAATTGCTTCTCTTTTTGAT